>JASHUI010000203.1:0-11383 GCA_030040095.1 Streptosporangiaceae bacterium
CCCTCCCCCCCGTCCACCACATTCAGCGTCAGGTCAAACAACGCCGGCAGCCACGCCGCGCCCCCGCCCGCCCGCACCGGCACCACCACGCCAGCCCGCCCGCCGCCAGCAGCGCCGGCCGACCCACCGCCATCCCCGCCACGCTGCGCCAGCGCATAGTTGAAGAACACCTGGAACAGCGGGGTCCGCGACCGGTCCCGCTCGGTCACCAGCTCATCCACCAGCCGCTCGAACGGCACGTCCTGATGCGCGTACGCGCCCAGCGCCATCCCCCGCACCCGCCCCAGCAGCCCGCCGAACGACGGATCCCCCGACAAGTCCGCCCGCATCACCAGCGTGTTCACGAAGAACCCGATCAGGCCCTCGGTCTCGCCCCGCCCCCGGTTCGCCACCGGCGTCCCCACCACCACATCCTCGCCGCCGCCGTACCGGCCCAGCAGCACGCAGAACCCCGCCAGCAACGTCATGAACATCGTCGCCCCGGCCTCCCGCGCCACCTCCCGCAGCCGCCCCGCCACCCGCGGCGGAACGTTGAAGCTCGCGAACGCCCCGGCGCTGGAGCGCACCGGCGGCCGCGGCCGGTCGGCCGGCAGCTCGGTCACCGGCAACCCGGCCAGCTGCCCCCGCCAGTACCCCAGCTGGGCCTCCAGCACCTCCCCGGCCAGCCACGCCCGCTGCCACACCGCGAAGTCCGCGTACTGCACCGGCAACGGCGGCAGCGGATCGGGCTCGCCGCGCCGGATGGCCTGGTACAAGGCCCTCAGCTCACGTCGCAAGATCCCCGCCGACCACTCGTCGAACACCGCGTGATGCGCCGAGAGCGCCAGGACGTGGTCACCGGCGGCCAGCCGGACCAGGCAGGCCCGGATCAGCGGGCCCGCCGCCAGGTCGAACGGCGCCAGCGCGTCCGTGGCCACCAGCCCCGCGCCGGCGCGTTCCGGATCGGCGTCGCCCGACACGTCGGCCACCGGCAGCGGGAACGCCGCCGGCACCGGGTCGATCACCTGGTAGGCCATGCCGTCTGGATCGGCCACCAGCCGGGTCCGCAGCACCTCGTGCCGCGCCACCACCGCCGTCACGGCCGCCCCGAGCGCGGCCACGTCGCACGGCCCGCCCAGCCGCACCGTCGTCAGCAGGTTGTACTCGGCCGAGCCGGGCTCCAGCTGGTCCAAGAACCAGAGCCGTTGCTGGGCAAACGACAGGGGCAGCCGCTGGTTCCTGCTCACGGCGGTGACCGGCGGGATCGCCATCCGCGCCGCCGTCCCGTCCACCACCCGGGCCAGCCCGGCGACCGTCGGCTCGTCGAACAACGCCGCCAGGGGCACCTCGACCCCGAACACGTTCCGTGCCCTCGATATCACCTGAATGGCCAGGAGCGAGTGCCCGCCCAGCTCGAAGAAGCTGTCCTCGGCGCCGACTCGTTCCACGCCGAGCACCTGGGCCCAGATGCCCGCCAGCATCTCCTGGGTCACGCCCGCCGGCGGAACATATCCACCCGCCCGGCCGCGGCCCAGCTCCGGCCGGGCCCGGTCCGGTGCGGGCAGCCCCCGGCGGTTCACCTTCCCGCTGGGTGTCAGCGGCAGCGAGGCCAGCTCGGTGAACACCGATGGCACCATGAATTCCGGCAGCCGGGGTTGCAGGAACTCCCGTAGCTCGCTCACCGGCGGGATGCCCGCGGCGGAGTCGGCGGGCACCAGGTAGGCCACCAGCCGCGCGAAGGCGTCGTCGGCGTCCGCGGCCACCACCGCCGACGCGACGGCCGGATGGGCGGCCAGCGCCGCCTCGACCTCGCCGGGCTCGACCCGGAATCCGCGCACCTTGATCTGGTCGTCGACGCGGCCCAGGAACTCCAGTACCCCTCCGCCGCCTCCGTCAGGCCGCCACCGGGCCCGGTCCCCGGTCCGGTACATCCGCGACCCGTCCCTGGCGTAGGGGTCGGCCACGAACCGCTCCGCGGTCAGGCCGGGCCGGGCACCGTAGCCGCGCGCGACCCCCGCGCCGCCGATCCACAGCTCGCCGGTCACGCCGATGGGCACCAGGTCCATCCCGGCGCCCAGAACGTACGCCCGGGTATTGGCCACCGGAGATCCGAGGGTCACCGGGGCTCCCCGCTCCAGCCGAGAGCACACCGACCAGATCGTGGTCTCGGTCGGCCCGTACATGTTCCAGACCGCGTCGGCGCGCTCCAGCAGAGCCCCCGCCAGCCAGCCCGGCAGCGCCTCGCCGCCGCACAGCGCCCGCAGCCCGGCTGCGCCGGGCCAGCCATCCCCCACCAGCATCTGCCAGGTCGCGGGCGTCGCCTGCATGACGGTCGCGCCGTGCCTTACGATCTCCCGGGCCAGCTGGCCCGGCGACCGCACCGTGCCGCGGGCCGCCACCACCACGCGGCCGCCCACGGTCAGCGGCAGCAGAAGCTCCAGGCCCGCTATGTCGAACCCCAGCGTCGTCACCGCCAGCAGCACGTCCGACGATCCCGCGCCTGGCCGCACGGCCATCGCCCGCAGGAGATTCTCCAGTTCCCTGTGCGACACCAGCACGCTCTTAGGCAGCCCGGTCGACCCCGACGTGTACATCACGTAGGCCATCTGCTCCGGCGCCACCACGCCCGCGGGGCCCGGTCCGTCGGGCGGCCACGCCGTCACGGCCGGATCGTCCAGCCACGCCACCGGTGTCGGCCGGTCCCGGGTCAGGGCGGGCGCCAGGCCCGCGGCCACGCTCTGGTGACCGAGCACCATGCTCACCCGGCTGTCGGCCATCATGAACCCCAGCCGCTCGGCCGGATAGTCCGGATCGAGGGGCAGGTAGGCGCCGCCGGCCTGCCATACCGCCAGCACCGCGGTGATCACATCCGGGCCGCGGTCCAGGCAGAGCCCGACCACCCCCTCCGCGCCCACCCCGGCGTCTCGCAGGTACCTCGCCAGCCCGGCCGCCCGCGCCAGCAAGGCCGCATAGGTGAGCACCCGGGCCCCGCCGACCACCGCCACCGTGTCCGGGCGCGTCTGCGCGTGCGCCGCCACCAGCCCGTAGACGCCGACGGGCCGGGATACCGCCGCGGGGAACGCCGCCGCGGTGTCGTTCCAGCCGACCAGGAGCTGGTCGCGTTCGGCGGCGGTGAGCACCGCCACGTCGGCGAGCCGGGTGCCGGCCGTCGCGTCGGCGATCTGACCCAGCGCCGTGGTCAGGTGACCGAAGATGCGGCCCACCGTGTCAGGGTCGAACCTGGACCGGTCGTAGGCGACCCCCAGGATCATCTGGCGCTGCGGGACGGCGATGATCGTGAGGGGATAGTTGGTCTGTTCGAAGGCCAGGTTGCCGGACAGCCGCAGGCGACGGCCGCCCGCGGGCTCGCCCTCGCCCTTCCTGCCCAGCGACTGCGACGGGTAGTTCTCGAAAAGCAGGAGGCTGCTGCACAGTTGCTGCCCCGCGCTGACGTCGGACCAGGCCTGGATCTGGACCAGCGAGGTGTGTTCGTACCGGCGGGCCAGGATCTGGCCGGACTGCAGCGCGGCGAGCCACTCCAGCACCGGCCGCCCCGGGTCGAGCCGGGCGCGCAGCGGGGTGGTGTTGATGAACAGCCCGACCATCCAGTCGGAATCGGGCAGTTCTTCGGTCCTTCCCGAGGTGGTGACCCCGAACACCACGTCGTCGTCCCCGCTGTACCGCGACAGCAGCAGGGCCCACGCCCCCTGAGCCACCGTGTTCATCGTCAGCCGATGGCGCTGGGCGATCTCGGTGAGCGCGGTCGTCGTGGCCTCGGACAACAGGTTCAGCTCGGTGTGATGGCCGCGGCCGCCGGTGCGCCGGTCCAGTCCCAGCGGCGTCGGGCTGACCACGCCGCGCATCTGCTCGCGCCAGAACATCTCGGCCTCGGCCGGGTTCTGGCTCGCCAGCCAGGCGATGTAGTCGCGGTACGGCAAACGTGAGGGAAGCGACGGCTCGCGGCCGGACACGTACGCCTGGTAGGCGTCGCTGACCTCGCCGAGCACGATCGGAGCGCTCCACCCGTCGAGCACCAGGTGGTGGTAGCTCCACACCATCTGGACCCGCTGATCGCCGAGCCGCAGCAGCGTCACTCGCATGGCGGACGGCCGGTCAAGAGGCACGCCGCGGGCGCGATCTTGAGCCAGCCACGCGTCCAGGGCCTGCTCCTGAGCCTGCTCGCTCAGGTCCCGCCAGTCCAGGTTCTCCACGGCCACGCCCGCCGCCGCCACCACGACCTGAAGCGGAACCGGGACGTTGTCGTACACCACCCGGCTGCGCAGCACCGCGTGGCGGGACAACGCGAGCTGCCAGGCCCGGGTCAGCGCGGCCTGATCCACCTCGCCCTCGAGCAGCACGCCGTTCTGTATGTGATAGACGCCCGATCCCGGCTCGAGCAGCGTGTGGAACAGCATGCCCTGTTGCAGCGGCGTCAGCGGGTAGATGTCGTCGATGGGCTGCTCCATCGCGGCCTCGATGCGGTCGATCGCGTCCTGATCGAGGCGGGCAAGCGGAAAATCGGAGGGCGTGTGACCGTGGACCCCGGGCTGGCAGCAGTGGTCGATGAGCGCGTTCAAGACCGACAGGTACCGGCCGGCGAGCCGCATGATCGTGGCGTGGTCGTGGACGAGCGGGGAGTAGGTCCACCTCATCTCCAGCCGCCCCCCCGTCACCAGGCAGTTGATCTCGATGAGGTGGGTGCGCAGGCCGGATTCGGAGCGCTCCTTGCCGAGCGTGTGGGGCAGCAGCCGGAACCTGGCGTCGCTGGGCGCGCCCCGGTCTGCCTGGCTCAGGTAGTTGAAACTCAGCTCGGCCGGCTGAATCTGCGGCCCGGACAGGACGCCGTCGGTCAGGTAGCGGAGCATCCCGTAGCCAAGTCCGCGCCGGGGCACCCCGCGCAGCTGTTCCTTGGTTCGCTTCAGCAGCGCGCCGAGGTCGCCGGCGTCGCCGTGCAGGCTGATCGGGTAGAGGCTGGTGAACCAGCCCACGGTGTGCGATACGTCGATGTCGGGCCCGATGTCCTCCCGGCCGTGTCCTTCGAGGTCCACCAGGACCGGCCGGCCGGTCCACTCGGTCAGCGCCACGCTCAGCGGCGCCAGCAGCACGTCGTTGATCTGGGTCCGGTAGACGGCCGGCACCTCGTGCAGCAGCCGTGCGGTCTGTTCCGGGCCGAGGCGAACCTCGGCGGTCCGGGCGGAGACGATGTCGTTGCTCCCCTCGGGGTGATCACGCGGCAGCAGGCCCTGCTCCGTCACGACCGTGCGCCAGTAATCGGCCTCGGCCGTCAGCTCGGCGGAATTCGCCAGTGCCCGCAGTTCCTCCGCCCACCGCTGGAACGAGGTGGTCTTCGTCGGCAGCTCGACGTTCCCCCACTGCTCGAGCTGGCCGCAGGCGATGATCAGGTCGTCCACGAGGATCTTCCAGGAGACCGCGTCGACGGCCGCGTGATGCGCGACGAACAGGATCACCTGTTCGGAGCCGGCCGCGGCCGGCTCGAACAGCACGCAACGCAGCAGCGGCCCGCTCGACAGGTCGAGGCTCAGCTGCGCGGCCTGGGCCGCCTCGCGCATCCGGGCCGCGGCCGAGGCGGGTTCCAGTCCCGCCAGGTCGACGATCTCCAGCACGTCGCCAGGCTCGGGCGGTGCGATGTGCGCGGCCCACCGCCCGTCGACCGCGGTGAACCGCAGCCGCAACGTGTCATGGTGCTCGACCAGGGCGTCCAGGGCCTGGCGGAGCACCTCGGGGCTGATCCGGTCCGCCGCCTGCAGCAAGACCGACAGGTTGAAGTGGTTCGGTTCCGGCAGTCTGCGGTCGAAGAACCAGCGCAGGATGGGGGTGAGGGTGACCTGGCCGAGCACCGGGCCCTGCGCGGCGTCGATCGAGGACTCCGTCTGGGCCACCGCGGCCAGGGCCTCGACGGTCTGCCGCTCGAAGAGCTGGGCCGCGGTGATGTACAGGCCGCGGGCGCGCGCGCGGGCGACGGCCAGGATGCTCAGGATCGAGTCGCCGCCGAGTTCGAAGAAGTTGTCGGTCACGCCCACCCGCTCGACCTTCAGTACCTCGGCCCAGACCTCGGCGAGGATCTCCTCGGCGGCGGTCCTCGGGGCCACGTGGCCGGCGGCGCCGACGGCCACGGCCCTCGTCTCGCCGATCGGCAGGGCCGACCGGTCGAGCTTGCCGCTGGGGGTCAGCGGCAGGGCGGAAAGCTCGACGAACACCGCCGGGGTCAGGTACGCGGGCAGGGTCTGGCGCAGGAACGCCTGCAGGTCTCCGGGTTCGGGTATCCCTTCGGCCGGGTCGGCGGGCACCAGGTACGCGGCCAGCCGCATCCCCGCCGGGTCGTCGCGGGCCACGACCGCGGCCTGGTCCACCTGAGGGTGGGCGCGAAGGGCGGCCTCGATCTCGCCCGGCTCGACGCGGTGACCGCGGATCTTGACCTGATCGTCGATCCGGCCCAGGAATTCCAGCTCACCGCCGTTGCGCCAGCGGACGAGGTCGCCGCTGCGGTACAGCCGCGATCCGTCGGCGGCCAGCGGGTCGGCCACGAACCGCTCCGCGGTCCGCTCCGGGTGGGACACGTACCCGCGGGCGATGCCGAGTCCGCCGATGTACAGCTCGCCCGGCACCCCGATCGGCACCGGCCGCATCCGGCCGTCCAACACGTACGTGCGCATGTTCGGGATCGGCGCGCCGATCAGCGGATCGGCGTCCGACTCGGGGAGGCAGCGCGCCACGGTGGCGCAGACCGTGGTCTCCGTCGGCCCGTACGCGTTGAACAGCCGGCGGCCCCACCCCCAGGCGGCGGCCAGCTCCGAGCTGAGCCGCTCTCCCGCGGCGATCAACGTGGTCACGTTGGCGAGGTCGACGGGCCGGAGGGCGCGCAGCAGCGAGGGCGGCACCGTGGCCGCGCTCACCCGGGCCGCCAGGGCAGCGAGGCGCTGCTGGTCCGACCGGTCCTCTTTCGTCGCCACGGCCAGGGTCGCGCCCAGGCCCAGGCCCATGACCAGCTCCCACACCGACGCGTCGAAGCTGAACGGCGCGAACTGCAGGACCACGTCGTTCTCGCCGACGTTGAAGACGGCGCGCTGCGCCTGCACCAGGCTCGCCAGTCCGCGGTGCGGGACGATGACGCCCTTCGGCCGGCCGGTCGAACCGGACGTGTAGATAAGGTAGGCGGCCTGATCCGGGTGGCCGATCGCCGCGGGCAGCCCGGCCGGCGCCGCGGCGATCTGCGCCCGTGTCGCCGGGTCGTCCAGCACGACCAGGCGGAGCCGTCCGGCCGGCAGCAGATCGGCGGTCTCGTCGTCGCAGACCAGGACCGACGCCCGGCTGTCGGACAACATGTAGCCGAGGCGTTCGGCGGGGTAGGCGGGATCCAGCGGCAGGTAGACCCCGCCCGCCTGCCATACCGCCAGGACCGCGACCAGCATCTGGGCTCCGCGGGGCAGGCACAGCCCGACCACAACCTCGGGACCGACGCCCAGGCCGCGCAGGTGGCGGGCGAGCCGGCCCGCGCGCTCGGCCAGCCCGGCATAGGTCAGCGAGGCGCTGCCGGACATCACCGCGACCGCGTCCGGGCGAAGGCCGGCCTGAGCCGTGATCAGTTCGAGGGCGCCGCCCACGGCCGTGACCGGCAGCGCGGCAGCGTTCCACTGGGTGACGACCTGGTCGCGCTCATCCTTGGCCAGGACCGGCAGGTCGGAAAGAGGCCGCCCGGGAGCGGCCGCGACCGCCGCCAGCAGGGTGAGGAAGTTGCGCACCATGTGCTCGGCGGTGGCCCGTTCGAACAGGCTGGTGCTGTACTCCAGGTGCCCGTGGATGCCGGAAGGGCTCTCGCTGAGCGACATGGTCAGGTCGAAGCGGGCTACCGCGGATCCGAACGAGACCGGGTCGGCGGCGAGGCCCTCGAGGGCCACCGGGGTCTCGCCGATCCGGTCGACCCCGAACATCACCTGGAACAACGGGTGCCGGGAACGATCCCGCTCCGGCTGCAGGTCATCGACGAGATGCTCGAACGGAAGGTCCTGGTGCGCGTAGGCGGCCAGAGCACCCTCGCGCACGCGCGCGATCAGTTCGGCGAAGCCGGGGTCGCCGGACAGGTCGGTGCGCAGCACCAGGGTGTTGACGAAGAACCCGATGAGGTGCTCGGTCTCGGCCTGCCTGCGATTGGCGATCGGGGTGCCCACCAGGACGTCGTCCTGGCCCGCGTAGCGCCCCAGCAGCAGCGCGAACGCCGCCAGCAGGGTCATGAACATGGTGGCGCCGGTCTCGCGGCAGACGTCCTGCAGCCCGGCCACCGCCGGCCCCGGCACCCGGAACGGCACCAGCGCGCCGGCCGAGGAGCGGACCACGGGCCTGGGGCGGTCGGTGGGCAGCGCGAGGTTCGGCGCGCCCGCCAGCCGGTCCCGCCAGTAGGCCAGCTGGGCCGGCAGGACGTCGGTGCTGAGCAGGTCCCGCTGCCACGCCGCGAAGTCGGCGTACTGGACGGTCAGCGGCTCGAGCGGCGACGGCTCTCCCTTGGCGAAGGCATCGTAGAGGGTCGCGAGCTCCCGGCGTAGCACCCCGGTGGACCACTCGTCGACCACGACGTGATGCAGGCACAGGCTCAGCACGTGATCGCCGGGCGCCAGCCGGTACAGCGTGCCGCGCAGCAGCGGCCCGGCCGCGAGGTCGAATGCCTTCGCGGTGTCCTCGAGCACGAGCCTCTCCGCGGCCCGCAGGCCGTCTGGCTCCCCCGACAGGTCCCGCGTGACCAGCCCGAATCCGGCCGGCGGGTCGATGACCTGGTGGGCCAGCCCGTCGGAGCCGGCCACGAGCCTGGTGCGCAGCACCTCGTGCCGCGCCACGATCTCGTCCAGCGCCCGGCCCAGGGCGCCGGCGTCGATCGGCCCGACCAGCCGCATGGCCAGCGGCACGTTGTATTCGGCCGAGCCGGGCTCGAGCTGGTCGAGGAACCAGAGCCGCTGCTGGGAGTAGGAGAGGGGGAGCGGGCGGTCACGGCTCACGGGCACGATCGGCGGGGCCACGGCGGCGGAACCGGTCGCGTCGACCACGGGAGCCAGCCGGCCGACCGTGGGGTGGTCGAACAGGGCGGACATCTCCAGTTCGACGCCGAGCGCGGCGCGGATGCGGGAGACGACCCGGGTGACGAGCAGCGAGTGCCCGCCGAGCTCGAAGAAGTTGTCGTTGACGGCCACCCGCTCCAGGCCCAGCACCTCGGCCCAGATGAGGGCGAGGGTCTGCTCGGTGGCGGTACGGGGCGCGGCAAAGGACGCCCCGTCTCGCCGGGGGGCGTCCGGCGCCGGGAGCGCGGCCCGGTCTATTTTTCCGTTCGGGGTCAGCGGGAAGGCGGCCAGTTCGACGAAGGCCGCGGGGATCATGTAGTCGGGCAGGCTGTCGCGCAGGAACGCGCGCAGGTCGGCGGGGTCGGGGATGCCTTCGGTGATATCGGCTGGCACGAGATACGCGGCCAGGCGCTGATCGCCGCCATCGGATCGCAGGATCACCAGTGCCGCCGCCACCCCTGGGTGGGCCGTCAGAGCTGTCTCGATCTCGCCGGGCTCGATCCGGAACCCCCGCAACTTGACCTGCTGGTCGATGCGGCCAAGGAATTCCACGTCCCCGCTGGCCAGTCGGCGGACGCGGTCACCCGTCCGGTACAGGCGCGTCCCGTCGGCGGCAAACGGGTCGGCGACGAACCGCTCGGCGGTCAGCTCCGGCCGGCCCTGATAGCCGCGGGCCACGCCGACCCCGCCGAGGTAGAGCTCGCCCGCCACGCCGACCGGAACCGGCCGCAGGGCCTGCTCCAGCACGTAGGCCCGCATGTTGGGCAGCGGGCGCCCGATCGGGACCGACCCGCCGGTCACGCCGGTCACCTCATGCCAGGTGGCGAAGGTGGTGGTCTCGGTGGGGCCGTAGACGTGCAGCAGCCGCCGCGGCCGGCCCAGGGCGAGCACTCGCTGAACGCTCAGCGGGTCGACCGCCTCCCCGCCGAACAGCAGATGCCGGACCGTGTGCAGCTCGTAGGGCGCCTCGGCGGCCAGCTGGTTGAACACGGCGGTGGTGAGGAACAGCACCGTGATCTGACGGCGGTCGATGAGGGCGCCGAGCCGCCGCGGGGCCAGCAGCACGTCGCGGTCGATCCCGGCCAGCGACGCCCCGTTGGCCAGCGCGCCCCAGATCTCGAACGTCGCCGCGTCGAACAGGGTGGTGGACGCCTGGGCCACGACGTCATCGGGCCCGAGCGTGACGTAGCCGCCCGCGGCGACCAGCGATGCGATGTCGCGGTGACAGACGGCGATGCCCTTCGGCCGCCCGGTGGACCCGGAGGTGTACATGACGTAGGCGAGCTGGCCCGGATGGGTCGCCGCAGCGGCGGGGACCGGCGCGGGGATGGCGCTGATCTCGGCCGCGGTCCGCGGGTCGTCCAGCGCCACGGTCGCGCCGGCCGGGAGCTGCCGGATCACGTCGGCCTGTCCGACCAGGACCGTGGCCCCGCTGTCCTCCAGCATGTAGGCCAGCCGCCCCGGCGGTGCGGCCGGGTCCAGCGGCAGGTAGGCGCCGCCGGCCCGCCACACGGCGAGCATCGCGACGATCATCTCCAGGCCGCGATCCAGGCACAGGCCGACCACGGTTTCCGGTCGAACGCCCAGGCTCCGCAGGTGGCCGGCGAGCCGGCCGGCTCGTTCGCTGAGACTGGCGTAGCTCAGCGACCGCGGGCCGTAGGCGGCCGCGATCGCGTCCGGGCGGAGGGCGGCCTGTGCGGCGACCAGCTCGCCCGCGCCGCCGGTCCCTGGCACCGGGGCGACCGCGTCGTTGCCCGCCGCCAGGAGCTGGTCCCGCTCGCCGGGAGCCAGCACCGACAGCTCGCCCACCCGCTGCCCGGGGTCCTCGGCGATGGCCCGCAGCAGGGTGGTCAGGTGGGCGGCCATCCGCTCGATCGTCTCGGCGTCGAACCGGGCCCGGTCATAGGCCAGGTCTATCCTCAGTTCCTGCCGCGAGCCGGCCACCACCGCCAGCGGGTAGCTGACCGCCTGGCTGAAGTAGTTCTCCGCGACGTTCAGACGGCCGGGCTTGGCGCTCGCGGTGCTCGCCGTCCTCGCGGTGCTCGCCGTGCTCGCCATCCTCGCGGTGCTGGCCGTCCCGGCGGTGCTCGCCGTCCCCGCGGCCGGCTCGTTCAGCGGCTCGGCCGGGTAGTTCTCGAAGATGAACAGGGTGGTGAACAGGGGCTGCCCGGCGGGGATCCCGGCGGCGGCCGCGATCGCCACCAGCGGGGTCTGCTCGAACTCGCGCGCCCGGGCCTGCTCGCGCTGCAGCCGCCGCAGCCACCCCGCCACCGGCGCGTCCCGGTCCACCACCACCCGGGCCGGCGTGGTGTTGATCAGCAGCCCCACCATCGACGCCA
>JASHUI010000204.1:0-2645 GCA_030040095.1 Streptosporangiaceae bacterium
TTTGACTTCGACAACCCCGAGGCCCGGTTCAAGGTCCTGATCAACCACGAGGAACAGTACTCGCTGTGGCCCGCCGACCTGGAAGTCCCCGGCGGCTGGTCCGAAACCGGCGTCTGCGCCGCCAAAGACGACTGCGACCGCTACCTGGAGGAAACCTGGACCGACATGCGGCCCAAAAGCCTGCGCATCGCGCTCGAGCAGGCGGCCGCGGCTGAGCAGGCGGCCGCGGCTGCGGCGGCGGCCAAGCCCGCGCAGCCGGCCAAGCCTGACCAGGCGGCCAAGCCCGCGCAGGCGGCCGCCAGGCCGGCGAAAAACGGCTCGCCGCGGGCAAGGGCCAAGAAATCAGCGTCGGGCTGACGGCGGGCCGCGTCCGCGAATCGACTCGGAATGGTGACGATAAGCCTGTCCTACTTCGCCGCGGGCAGCGATTCTGGCCCGTCCGGGTCGCCTTACGATCTGATCCTCGACAGCGCCCGGCTCGCCGACGAATCCGGCCTGGAGGCGGTGTGGATACCGGAACGGCACTTCGGTGACTTCGGCTACCCGTACCCCAACCCCTCGGTCGTAGCGGCCGCGGTCGCGGTCGCCACCCGCCGGATCGCGATCCGGGCGGGCAGCGTCGTGATGCCGCTGCATCATCCGGCGCGAGTCGCCGAGGAGTGGTCGGTCGTCGACCAGCTGTCGCGGGGCCGGGTCGGCGTCTCCTTCGCCTCGGGCTGGCACGGCCGCGACTTCGTGCTCGGCCAGTGCGACGTCTCCGAGCGCAAGCGCGTGATGCGGGAGGGAATCGAGACGGTCCGGGCGCTCTGGAAAGGGGAGCCGCGCCGCTTTCGCGACCCGGCCGGGCGTGAGATCGAGATCGTGACCCAGCCGCGGCCGGTCCAGCCCGAGCTGCCGGCCTGGCTCACGTCCGGCGGGTCGAGGTCGACGTTCCAGCTGGCCGGGTCGCTGAACGCGGGCGTGCTCACCCACCTCGTCGGGCAGGGTCCGGACGATCTCCAGGCCAACATCGCCGCCTACCGCGAGGCCTGCCGTCAGCACGGCCACGGACCGGGTCACGTCACCCTGATGGTGCACACCCACATCCATGACGGCTCGCGGCGGGCCGCCCAGCAGGCGAAGGCGGAGCTGAACCGGTACCTGGTCAGCTCGATGAAGCTGGACGAATCCAACGTCGCCAACGCGCAGGACGCGGCCACGTCCCGGTCGATGAGCCCGGCCGACAGGGCCGCCGTGGCCGAGCTCGGTACCTCACGGTTCCTCGACCTGAGCCTGGTCTGCACCGCGGACGAGGTGCCGCAGCGGCTGGCCACCTTGACCTCGTGGGGCGTCGACGAGGTCGCCTGCCTCATCGATTTCGGCTTCGACCACTCCGCAAACATGAAGAGCCTCGGGGACCTGCTCACCGTCATGGCTTGAGTCAGCATCTCTCAGCGCGGGAGGAACCCATGCTTTCCGAAGCCAGGCGTGAATTGCTGCAGCGGCGCCTTCGCGGGGAGCAGGGATCTCGTCCCGAGCACCGGCCGCGGCCCGAAGGCCCGATCCCGCTGTCGTTCGCGCAGCAGCGGCTGTGGTTCCTCGACCAGCTCGAGCCCGGCTCGACCGACTACAACGTGCCGATGCCCATGCGGCTGACCGGCGCTCTCGACCCGGTGGCCTTGCGCCGCGCCCTGGATGCCCTGGTCGAGCGGCACGAGGTGCTCCGTACCCGGCTGGTCGCGGTGGACGGCGTCGCGCACCAGGTCATCGATCCGCCGGCCGGCCTGGCGCTGGTCGAGGTGGATCTGACCGGGGCGGGTGACCGGCGGGCGGAGGCGAAGCGGCTGGTCGCCGCCGACGCCGATGTGCCCTTCGATCTCGCCGCCGGCCCGCTGATCCGCGGCAGCCTGATCCGGCTCGGCCCGGACGAGCACGTGCTCGGCCTCTGCATGCACCACGTCGTCTCGGACGAATGGTCGGCCGCGATCTTGAATCGCGAGCTGGTCGCGCTGTACGAGGCGTTCCGCCGGGGCGAGCCGTCACCGCTCGGTCCGCTGTCCGCGCAATATGCCGACTTCTCGTTCTGGCAGCACGAATGGATGAACGGCGAGAAGGCGGCGGCCGCCCTCGCCTACTGGCGGGAGCAGCTGGCCGGCCTGCAGGTGCTGGAACTGCCCGCCGACCATCCCCGTCCCCGGGTGCGGTCGGCGGCCGGGGACACGGTGGCGTTCGACGTTCCCCCGGCGGCGAGCGCCCGGCTGCGACAGCTCGCGCACGACGCCGACGCGACCGTGTTCATCGTGCTGCTCGCCGCGTTCGCCGTTGCCCTCGGCGACTTTACCGGCCAGGACGACGTGGTGATCGGCACCCCGGTGGCCAACCGCGGCCGGGCGGAGACCGAGGGGCTCATCGGGCTGTTCCTCAACACGCTGGTGCTGCGCGCCGACCTCTCCGGCGATCCGGCCTTCACCGACGTCGTCGGCCGGGTTCGCAAGGTGGCGCTGGACGCCTACGACCATCAGGACATGCCGTTCGAGCGCATCGTCGACGAGTTGCTGCCGGAGCGGGACCGGTCGCGCACCCCGCTGTTCCAGGTTCTGTTCAACTACGGGCAGGGCGCGGGCGCCGGCGGCGGCCGCGGGAACGGGCGCGGCGGCGCGACCGGG
>JASHUI010000205.1:0-2714 GCA_030040095.1 Streptosporangiaceae bacterium
CACGGCCGGCCAGGTCGGCCAGGGCCGGGCCGCGCCAGAGCCGGAGCGCGGCCCTGAGCAGTTGCGCGGCGGCGCGGTCATCGGCGGCGGCGGCCTCCTCGACGAGCGCCCGGAAGCGGTGGACGTCGACCGCCGCCGGATCGGCGACGAGCGCATAGCCGGGGTCCCTGGTCACCAGCCGCAGACCGGGCCCGAGCAGCTTGCGCAGCGCCGACACGTGTCCCTGGAGGGCGGTACGGGCTCGCGGCGGCGGGTTGCCGTCCCACAGGATGTCCAGCAGGCGCTCGACCGCCACGACCTGATTGAGCTCGAGCCCGAGAGCGGCGAGCGCCGCGCGGCGTTTGCCGGGCCCGACGTCAACGGACGCCCCGGCATCGTCGGTCAGCTCGACCGGGCCCAGCAGGCTCAACCTCATCGCGGCCCCCGCCTGCGCGGCAGACGAAGCGTTCGGGTCCACAGTATAAGCAGGCGTGCGGGATGTCAGGCTCCGGCTGTGATCCCCTGGCCCGGCTGCCGTCGGCCCGGCAGTCTGCCCGGCCGCTGCCACGGCGCCGCCGAGCGAGGTCATTGCGTCGCGGTGTCTGTCGCCACGCTCTGCTCCTTCGGGAGCTCGGTGCTGATGTCGGCCGCGGAATAGGCCTGGCCGGCCTTGTCCAGCATGGCGATGTAGATGCCGACGCTCTCCGCCGCGTCGGCGATCATCCGCAGCACGCGGGTCATCGCCGGGTTGATCTGGTCGGCGAACTGCCGCGCCGAGGGCTGGAGATCGACATCCGGGCGGTTCTGAAACTGCGGGCCCAGGGCCTCCTGGCCCGCCATCGTCAGCGTGTCGTAGGTGGCTTCCTGGCCGAAGAAGCTGTCGCTCGTGACGGCCGCCTGCACTTGCTGATCCAGGGGGTTGTAGGCATTCACCACACCGGAGACGGCGAACAGCAGCCCGTTCTCGGCGAACATCACCGAGCCCAGGTCGACCATGATCGGGATCAGGTCCAGCGGCGCCGAGCCCGAGCCCTGAGCAGGCCCCACGTTGCCGGTATACGACGGCGCCGAGGTCCACAGCATCGTCAGCTGCGGATCGGAGGCGTACCCGGGCGGCGCTGTCTCGGTGTAGTTGTAACTCGCGTAAGGATCGGTCACGAGGATCTCCCGTCCAAGTGCGCCGCCGCGATGCGGTCGCGGCGAGACACCGCTATCCGGGTCAGCATTGCCGGGGTCGCCGGGATGGCGGTAGGTCCCTGTTCTGGGACATCGACGGGGCAGAACTTGGTCATGTCGCCGTCGGCATCGGCTGCCTAGGCTCGCTGACATGGCCACCACGTTGACCCTGTCGGAGTTCAAGGTCGACCTGGCCGCGCTCGAGAGCGCCATCCAGGCCGTTACCCAGCAGGCGGACATCATCAGCCAGCGCACGGCACTGATCACCGGCGTCCTCCAGGACATCGGCACGTACTGGTCCACCCCGGCCGAAGCCCCGTTCGGCGAGCTGGTGCAGCCGTGCATCACGCAGATGACCAACCTGAATGAGCTGCTGACCGAGATGATCAGCCGGATGCAGACGGCATATCAGAACTACCTGCAAGCCGAGCAGGCCAACGTCAGCAACTTCCCGAGCAGCTGACCGCCGCCCGCGCCGCCTCAGGGAGAAACCGTGACCGCCTCCGTCTACGACACCGCCACACTGAACGTCTCGCCCGGTCAGCTCTACTACTCCAGCGAGATGCTGACCGGCGCGGCCACAGACGTGGTCGACGCGCTGAACTCGATCAATGCCACGCTGAACGGGCTGCAGCTCGGCTGGGCAGGCACCACCGCGGCCGAGGCGAAAGACTTCGCCGACGAGTGGACCGCGGCCATGGTCGCGCTGTTCGGCAACGGCAAGGACACCGACCAGGGGACGCTCAACCAGATGATCACGCTGGTCGCGACGGCCGCCGGCAACTTCGGCGGCGCGGAGCAGGCCATCACCCAGATGTTCACGGGGATGTATGACACGCTGACCACCCACCAGCTGGCGTCGGCCAACGCCCCGATCCCGGCCCTCAACACGATGCTGGACGCGACGCAGAGCGCCGTGGGGGAGTCCAACTGGTCGACGGCGCCGGCGGCGACCGCCTGGCCGACGGTGCCGTGAGCAGAGTAGCGTTCCACCGCCCGGTCAGGGCGCTGCCTCCCGCGGTGCCCGACCAGCGGGTGGCCCTCCCCGCGGTGCCAAAGGACCAGCAGGGCGTGGGCACGTCGTCCTCCATGATGGCGCTGATGCTGCCGCTGATGAGCAGCATCACGATGGCGGCGTACATGATCAGCTACGGCAGGCCGCTGCTGATCGTCGTGGGCGTGGTGTTCGTGATCGGCTCGATCGGGGCGGGCCTGATCATGCGCCACCAGGTGCGCAAGGGGGCGCGGAAGAACAGGACCCGCCAGCGCAGGCGGTTCCAGGATTACCTGGCCGAGGTCCGCCAGGCGGCCCGCCAGGTAGCGGCGCGGCAGCGGTTCGCCGCGGCCTGGACGCACCCGTCGCCGGAGCGGCTGTGGGCGATCGCGGCGCGGCGGCGCCGGGTCTGGGAGCGGCGGGCATCGGATCCGGACTTCCTGTGGGTGCGGCTCGGGCTGGGCCGCGGACAGCTGGCGACGCCGATCCAGCTGGCATCACGCCAGGATCCGCTGGCCGACTATGACGAGGAGATCATGGCCGCGACGCAGCGGCTCGTGGCGCG
>JASHUI010000206.1:0-8266 GCA_030040095.1 Streptosporangiaceae bacterium
GTTGTCGCCAGCTCCAGACCGACACGGACTGCAAGCCCAGAGCTGCACATCTCCGCCCGATGTCACGCTGTGTATAACCATCGGCAGGGGGTATCTCCGGGCGTCCGGCCACCATGATCGACTATGTTCGGACTGACGAGCAAACGTGGAGCAAACATGGCCAGGAAACGGCGATCGACCAGGGTAAAGAGACGGTAAAAGTACCAGTTCAGAGCGGGTGCGCCGCCAGGGACTTGAACCCCGAACCCGCGGATTAAGAGTCCGCTGCTCTGCCAATTGAGCTAGCGGCGCTTGAGACGCAGTGATGGTAGCAGCCCAGGGCTGGCATAGCGAATTCTGTCCGCACTTGGGCGGCCGGGCCGCCGCGGCGTCAGGATCCGAGGAACCTGGCCATCACCGCCGCCGCCCGCGACGGGCGCCCGGTCCTCGCCTCGTGCCTGTCGGCCCAGTCCATCGCGTGCAGGCCGGCGTTGACGCCGAGCCACCGGAGCGGCTCGGGCTCCCACCTCGGCGAGCGGTGACCCACCCAGGGCAGCCGGGTGATCTCGCTGTCGGTCCCGGTGATCAGATCCGCCAGGGTGCGGCCGGCCAGGTTCGTCGTGGACACCCCGTCGCCGACGTAACCACCGGCCCAGCCCAGGCCGGTGGAGCGGTCGAGCCCGACCGAGGCGCACCAGTCCCGCGGCACGCCGATCGGGCCGCCCCAGCCGTGGGTGACGTCGACGTCGCCGAGCACGGGGAACAACTCGGACAACGTGCGCCGCAGCGCCGCGAACACCGCGGGGACCCGGTCGAACGACGGGCGCACGGCCGAGCCGAGGTGATACGGGGCGCCCCGGCCGCCGAACGCGAACCGCCCGTCCGCCGTCCGCTGCCCGTAGACGATCAGGTGCCGCAGGTCACTGAAGGTCGGCCTGGTCCCGAGGCCGATCTCGGCCCAGGCCGGCTCGGGCAGCGGCGCCGTCGCGATCATCAGGGAGTACACCGGCGCCACCGTGCGGCGCAGCCCGGGCAGCAGCGCGGTGAAGCCCTCGGTGGCGCGGATCACGTACCGGGCCCGTACCGTGCCGGACGCCGTCACCAGCGCCCCGGGGCGTATCTCCCGCACCGGCGTGCGCTCGAACAGCCGGACCCCGCGCCGCCGGACCGCGCCGGCCAGCCCTCGGACCAGGCGAGCCGGGTGAATCGCGGCGCAGTGCGGGGTGAACGTTCCCCCGATCACGCCGGAGGCTCGCGCCATCTCGCCGGCCTGCGCGGCCGAGAGCAGCCGCAGGTCCTCCTCGCCGAACCCGTACGAGCGGGCCTCCTCGACCTCCTGCCTGGCCCGGCCGAGCTGGGTGGCCGACCGGGCCAGCTGCACGGTCCCGCCCTTGGCCCAGTGGCAGTCGATGCCCTCGGCAGCGGCCGCCCGTCCCACCTCGTCCACCGCCCGCTGCATGGCCCGGTACTGGGCGATCGCCGCGTCCCGGCCGGCCATCCGCTCCAGCTTGGCCAGCGAGGCCGGGAACAGGGCGGAGCACCAGCCGCCGTTGCGCCCCGACGCGCCGAAGCCGGCGATGTCACGCTCGCAGACGGCGATCGCCAGGCCCGGATCGGCCCGGGACAGGTAGTACGCGGTCCACAGGCCGGTGAACCCCGCTCCGGCGATCGCCACGTCCGCCTCGAGATCCCCGGCCAGCGGGTCACCGGGCTGAAGGGACCCGGGCACGGTGTCGTGCCAGAACGACAGCTTCCGGTAGGTTTCGGCCGCGGGCATGCCCACCATCGTGGCAGGCGTCGCCGCAGCTGAACCCGTCGGGCATGCTTGTGACATGTCCGATCACGGTGGTGCCGCGGTGAACGTCCCGGCACCCAGACGCGCGTCCGGGACGTACCGGGTCTGCCTGGTATGCCTGGGCAACATCTGCCGGTCGCCCATGGCCGAGGTGGTCCTGCGGGCCGAGCTCGACCGCGCGGGCCTGTCCGGGCGGGTCGAGGTGGACAGCGCGGGCACGGGGGACTGGCACGTGGGCGGTCCCATGGACGGCAGGGCCAGGGCGGAGCTGTCCCGGCACGGTTACGACGGTTCCCGGCACCGGGCCCGGCAGTTCGACCGGTCCTGGTTCCGGCGCTATGACCTGGTGCTGGCCATGGACGACACGAACCTGGCCCGGCTGCGGCGGATGGCTCCCGACCGGGAGGCCGCCGAGCGGACGGCGATGTTCCGCGCCTTCGACCCCGCGCTGGCCGGGAGCGGCGACGGGAGCGGCGACATGGGCGCAGACATGGGCGGCTACGTGAGCGGCGACGGGACCGACCTGGAGGTTCCGGATCCGTACGGCGGCGGGCCGCAGGAGTACGCGCTGGTCTTCGACCTGATCCTGCCCGCCGCCCGCGGCCTGGCCGGCCGGCTCGGACGGGTGCTGGCGGACGGGTCGGCGGCACCGGGGCCATCGGATTGACCGACGGATGGACCGATCCCCTGGCCCGGCAGCGGCTGGAGCGGCTGCTCGCCGCGGCCGTCACCGAGTGCCAGGCCATCGGCGGGCAGCACGGCGTCCGGCACTACCGTGCCACGCTGGCCGGCGGCCGGGTCGTCTTCGCCAAGCTCGGCGGCGCCTGGGCCGGCGGCGCCTCGGCCGGCGGCATGGCTGGCGACACGGCCGGCTTCGAGGCGGAGGCGCTCGGCCTTCGCTGGCTCGGCGAGGCAGCAGCGGTGCCGGTTCCCGAGGTCCTCGGCTGGGACGACGCGGCGCTGGTGATCTCCTGGCTGCCGCAGGAGGCGCCAGGCCGTCAGGCCGCGGAGCGGTTCGGCCGTGACCTGGCCCGGATGCACGCCGCGGGACCTGAGACGTTCGGCGCGCCGTGGCCGGGATCCATCGCCGGGCTGCCGCTGTCCAACCGGGCCGGCCGCTCCTGGCCGCGGTGGTACGCCGAAGAACGCCTGCTGCCCTACGCCCGCATCGCCAGGGACGCGGGCACCCTGACCGGGGCGGACGTCCGGCTGGTCGAGGCCGTGGCCGCGCGGGCCGAGGACATCGCCGGGCCCGCCGAGGCGCCGAGCCGGATCCACGGCGACTGCTGGAGCGGCAACGTCCTGTGGTCCGGCGGCCGGGGCTGGCTGATCGACCCGGCCGCCCACGGCGGGCACCGGGAGACCGACCTGGCCATGCTGGCCCTGTTCGGCGCGCCGTTCCTGGCCCGGATCATCGCGTGCTACCAGGAGGCCGGGCCGCTCGCGGCGGGCTGGCGGGACCGGGTGCCGCTGCACCAGCTGCATCCGCTGCTCGTGCACGTCTGCCTGTTCGGCGCGGCGTACCGCGCGGCGGCGCTGGAGGCGGCCCGCGCCGCGCTGCGCATAACATCATGACTGAGCGGGCGCCGGCCGCCCAAGGCAGCCAGTCCGGCCGGACGGAACGCGAGGGAAGGCGACGGAGCGTTATTTGTCGATAATTCCGATAGGTGTGATAGGATGCAGGCTCGACGGCGACCTCACGGCAAGGGGCTGGTCATGACCATCCTGAATCTCGGGCCGGCGCGCTCCGCGGACCGGGCGGCGCCCGAGGCCGACACCCGGCATGAGCGCGACATCGCCGCCCAGGCCGGGCTCATCGTGCACCAGGCGGAATCGTTGAACTGCGAGACGCGCCCCGCCGATCTCGGCCGGGAGGTCACGCCGACGGCGCGGTTCTTCCGGCGCAGCCATTTTCCGCTCCCGGTGCTCGACGAGGCGGCGTGGCGGCTCGACGTCGGCGGCCTGGTGCGCCGGCCGCTGAGCCTGAGCCTGGCCGAGCTGACCCGGCTGCCCGCGCAGGCGGTCGAGGTCACGCTCGAATGCGCCGGGAACGGGCGCGCGCGATTCCGGCCGCCGACCCCCGGCGTGCAATGGGAAGGCGGTGCCGTCGGCACCGCCGAGTGGACCGGGGCGCGCCTGGCGGACGTCCTCGGCCTGGCGGGCATCGAGGACGGCGCGAGGGAGGTCATCTTCACCGGGGCCGATCACGGTCAGGTGGACGGCGCGCCGGGCCAGATCCGGTTCGAGCGCAGCCTCACCGTCCGCGACGCACTCGAATCGGGCGCGCTGCTCGCGTACCTGATGAACGGGCGGCCGCTGGCGGTGCGCCACGGCTACCCGGTCCGGCTGGTCGTCCCCGGCTGGTACGCGGTCGCCTCGGTCAAATGGCTCACCGGCATCCGCGCGGTGGCGGAGCCGTTCGACGGCTACTTCCAGGCCGATCACTACGTCTACGAGTGGGACCGGGGCGGCGTCGCCGCCCGGGAGCCGGTGCGGCTGCAGAAGGTTCGCGCCGTCATCACCCGGCCGGGCGACGGCCAGGAACTCCCGGTCGGAGGCGTGATCGTCCGCGGCCTGGCCTGGTCCGGCGCGGCCCCCGTCGCCCGGGTCGAGGTGAGCGTGGCCGACGGCCCGTGGCGGAAGGCGCGGCTGGTCGGCGAGCCGGCTGCGCACGGCTGGCAGCAGTGGGAGTTCCTGGCCAGCGGCCTGCGAGCGGGGGGGACCAGGATCCGCGCCCGGGCGGCGGACCTGGCCGGGGATGTCCAGCCGGAGCAGCCGGAATGGAACCGCCTCGGCTACGCGGCCAACTTCATCCACGAGGTCCGGGTGGTGCTGCGCTAACGACGCGGCGGGTTTCACCCGCCCGTCGCGGGGGGAGGCGGCGGAGGGGGCGGCGCCGGGGGGAGGGGGCCCGGGGACGCCTCCTCCCGCCGTGTTTGACCGGAGGTTCGCCAGCGGGGCCCGGCTAAGGCCGGGGGCAGGGCGCCGCCGGGGTCGGTGGCGTCTTCGGGTTCCGGCCCGCTGTTCCTGGCCTCCGGCGCCAGCGGGATCGCGATGTGGAACGTGGCGCCGCCGCCCGGCGGGGACTCCACCCACACGGCGCCGCCGTGGGCGGCCACCAGCGCGGCCACGATGGCCAGGCCGAGGCCGGTGCCTCCCGCCTTCCTGGTCCGGGCCTGGTCGCCCCGGTAGAACCGCTCGAACACGTGCTCGGCCTGCTCCGGCGTCAGCCCCGGGCCGCGGTCGGCCACCTCGAAGACCACGGCCGGGGTGGGCCGGACGCTCGGGCGGGCGGCCGCTATCTCGGCCCGGCCCGCGTTCGCCGCCGCGATGCGCCACTCGTCCAGGTCGCCCAGCCGGACCCGGGTATCGATCGGGGTCCCCTCGGGCGTGTGGTTCAGCGCGTTGCTCATCAGGTTGCCGACCACCTGACGGAGCCTGACCTCGTCTCCGACCACGAGCAGCGCGGCGCCGGAGCCCACCGTGAGGTTGATGCTGCGGCCGGGCGCGATCACCCGGGCGTCGTTGACCGCGTCGGCGGCCAGCGTCAGCATGTCCACCGTGCCCCGCTCCAGCGGCCGCTGCTGGTCCAGCCGGGCCAGCAGCAGCATGTCCTCGACCAGCACGCCCATCCGGGACGACTCCTGCTCCACCCGCTGCATGATCCGGTCCATCTCGGCCCGCCCGAGCGGCCCGTTCGCCTGATGGCCCGGCTCGGCCGGCCAGCGTTCCGGCGCGGCGGCATCGGCGCCGTTGCCCAGGGCGGGCCGCGCCGGGCCGCCGGGGATCTCGTCCAGCCCGCCGCGCTGCCGGTAGTACTCGGCGTAACCCCGGATCGCGGTGAGCGGGGTCCGCAGCTCGTGGCTGGCGTCGGCGACGAACTGGCGCATCCGCTGCTCGGAGCGCCGGGCGGAAAACTCCGACTCCGCCCGGGCGTCAAAGGCCGCCTCGATCTGCGAGAGCATGGCGTTGAGCGACTGGGCCAGCCGTCCGACCTCGGTTCGCGGGTCCAGATCGGGCACCCGGCGGGTCAGGTCGCCCTTGGCGATGGCTCCCGCCGTCTTCTCGATGTCGGTCAGCGGGCGCAGGCTGGCCCGGACCACCGCGATCCCGACGATGAGGATGACGAGCAGCAGCAGCGCGCTGACGATCACGTCGAGGGACGTCAGCTGGCTGATCGCGCCGTAGACGCTCGTGACATCCACCGCCACGATCACGCTGCCGTTCGTGACCCCGCTCGGGCTCTCGAACGAGACCGCCTCGACCAGCAGGCGCCAGCGGCCGCCGCCCGACACGGCCGGAACGGTCACAAAATTGCCGTTGTTCGCCGTCAGCCAGGCTGGGCTGGCCGGAACCTGGGGCCCCGGCAGTACCTGAGGCTGCGCCGGGTAGCCGGTGGCCGTGTGGAAGCCCTGGGCTTGCGCCAGCACGGTCTCGGGCCTGCCGCCCGCCGGAACCCATATGACGTAGCCCTGAGACGAGTACGTGGGGCTCGCGCCGCCTACATACTGCGCCGTGTCGTGGGTCGCCTGGCCGACGTAGCTTTGCAGCGTGGCGTCGTACTGGTTGAGCAGGTGCCGCTCGAGCTGCGAGATGCCGACGATGCTGATGACCCCGAGCGCGACGGCCACCAGCGCGAGGACGGCGGCCACCAGCCTGACGCGCAGCGGGGTGCGGCCGGGCAACTCCTGGAGCGACTGCCAGGAGCGCTTGAGGGGCGAGGGCTCTGCCATAAGGACATGGGGCGCTAAGAAGACGGCAGCCGCAGCACGTAACCGACGCCGCGCAGCGTGTGTAGCAGGTGCGGCTCGGTGGTGTCCACCTTCCGCCGCAGCACCGAGACGTAGGACTCCACGATGCCGGTGTCGCCGCGGAAGTCGTAGTCCCAGACATGGTCGAGGATCTGCATCTTCGACAGCACCCGGTTGGCGTTGCCCATGAAGTACCTGAGCAGCTTGAACTCGGTGGGCGACAGCTGGATCTGCTGGCCGCCGCGCCAGACCTCGTGGCTGTCCTCGTCCAGCTCCAGATCGCCGAATTTCAGCCGCGGCGGCGGCTCGCTGCCGTCGCCCCTGGTCCGGCGCAGCACCGCCCGGATCCTGGCGATCACCTCCTCCAGGCTGAACGGCTTGGTGACGTAGTCGTCGCCGCCCAGGGTCAGCCCGCGGACCTTGTCCTCGGTGGAGTCCCGCGCGGTCAGGAACACCACCGGGATCCTGGCCCCGCCGCCCCGCAGCCGCCGGATGACGTCGAATCCGTCCATGTCCGGCAGCATCACGTCCAGCACGATCAGGTCCGGCCGGTGCCGCTGCGCGGCCTGCACCGCTTCCGTGCCTCCCGCGGCGGTGACCACCTCGAAACCCGCGTACCGCAGGCTCGCCGATAGCAGTTCGAGGATGTTGGGCTCGTCTTCGACGACGAGCAGCCGGGCGTCCGGCGTCCGCCGCCCGTCACTCGACGTAGTGGTCATCTGCCCATTGTGCGACTTGTGTCTGGGCGTTAGCTGAAGGGGTCCTGAATCTGTCCTCGATACCCGCCCCAGTCGGGCCGGCCGCGGCGGGTCAGAGGGTGGGGATCGCCTTGGAGCCGGTGATCAGGCTGGGCGGGACCGGCGTGTCGTTCTTCAGCGCACCGAACAGCTGCGACGCCTCGGCCGAGTTCCAGAGCACCGCGACGCCGTCGCTCGGGGTCTGGTAGTCCAGGCTGGACAACGGAACGGTGGTGGTGACCGGGTCGCGCAACGCGAAGGCGGCGTGCACCAGGTCTATGAGGCTGGTGCCGTCGGAGACGGTCAGCGCGCCGGCCGAGCCGGTCACCGCCGGGATCGTGGCGAACGGGTTGACCAACGTCCCGGCGCTGGTCATCTTCGACAGCAGCGCCTTCAGGAACAGCCGCTGGTCCTGCTCGCGCTGCAGGTCGCTGAGGGCGAAGTTGCGGGTCCGGACGTAGCCGAGCGCCTGGTCCCCGTTCAGGGTCTGGCACCCGGCCTGAAGGTTCAGCCCGGCCTTGGGGTCGACCATCGGTCCGGGCAGGCACATGCGCACGCCGCCGACCGCGTTGACCACGCTGACGAGGCCGCCGAAGCCAATGCCCATGTAGTGGTTGATGTACAGGCCGGTGGCGTTCTGCAGGGTCTCGGCGAGCAGCCTGGGGCCGCCCAGGTCGAAGGCGGCGTTGATCTTGCTCGAGCCGTAGCCCGGGATCGGCACGTAGGAGTCGCGCGGGATGCTGACCAGCACCGGCCGCCCGCCGTTCGCCGGGATGTGCAGGATCATGATCGTGTCCGAGCGCTGGCCGCCGATCGCGCTGAGCTTGCCCGTGGCCAGCGCAAGCTCCTGGGCCCGGGTCAGGCCCTGCCGGCTGTCCGAGCCGGTGATCAGCCAGTTCGTCCCGCCCGAGGCCGCGGGCCGCCCGGTGTAGTTGACCAGCACGTCCGACTGGTGCAGCTTCGAGCCGGCGTAGAAGTACAGGCCCGTGCCGGCGGCCAGCGCG
>JASHUI010000207.1:0-3377 GCA_030040095.1 Streptosporangiaceae bacterium
GCCAGGCCGCGCCGCCGCAGGCCGCCGCCCGGGGCATGCCGCCGCAGGCCGTCCCCCCGGGCGTGCCGCTACTTACCGAGGAGAAGATGTTCCGGCTGCCGGGTGCGGTCGTGGCCTGGTGGGCCTGGGTCATCTTCGCCGTGGCCTGCCTGGCCGACGTCGCCGTCACCGGCCGCAACCACACGGCCGTCGAGATCGCCGCCGCCCTGGTCCTCGTCACCGGCCTGCTCTACGCCTGCGCGCTGCGGCCCCGCGTGATCGCCGACTCCTCCGGCATCACCGTGATGAATCCGCTCCGCGACCACAAGATCCCGTGGGGCTCGGTGTCCGCCGTGGACCTGAAGGAGTCGGTCCAGGTGCACTGCGTCAAGGAGCCCGGCGCCAAGCGCGGGAAGATCGTGCACAGCTGGGCGCTGTACGCCCAGCGCCGCAACAGGCTCCGCGCCGAGCTCATCAGCCAGGGCGACCGCAGGCGAGTGCCGCGCACCTCTCTCGGCGCCAGCGAGCGGGCGACCGAGGCGGAGAAGATCTCGCGGCAGCCCGCGGCCCAGATCATGGCCTCGCAGCTGGACGAGCTGGCCAGGGACGCGCGGGCCCGCGGCGCCGCCGCGGGCCCGCGCGTGGTCAGCTGGGCCTGGCCCGCCGCCGCCGCGATCCTGGCCCCGGCCATCCTCCTGGTGCTGGTCATCACCGTGTTCCGCTGACACGCGCCAGCGGCGGGCGGAGCCCGCCCGGCCGCTCAGGCGCAGGGGCGCTCGCGCAGGGACGCCACGTAATCGTCCGGGGCGCCGGCCGCCTCGGCGGCGTCGGCCATGATGCCCAGGTAGCGCGCGGCGGGCAGCCCGCCCTCGTAGGCGTTCAGCACGTAGAGCCAGGCCAGCACGTCGCCGTCGAGGGTCTCCACCCGGACCTTGGCCTTGCGGTAGTAACCGAGGCTCGCGCCGTCCCACTGGTCCAGCTCTTCTTCGTCCGAGGCCGACAGGTCGTAGAGCACCACGAAGACGCGCTGCCCCTCTTCCTCCACGACGGTGGCCATCGCTCCTTCCCAGCCGATGTCCTCGCCGCCGAAGGCCAGCCGCCAGCCCTCCAGCCAGCCGCTGCCGCGCTGCGGCGAGTGCGGGCAGCGCTCGGCCATCTGTGCCGGATCCATGTTGCTGCCGTAGGCCGCGTACAACGCCACGGATGACTAGCGTACGAGCCCGGGCGGTTCCGTGCGACGATGTCCGCGCGGGTTCACGGCGGCCGGACCGTGGCGGGCGCCCGGCACCACGCTCCGAGGCGATGCGCCAGAATGGTGCCCCGTGAGTGAGCCGCGCATGAGGATCGTGATCATCGGCGGCGGGCCCGGCGGGTACGAGGCGGCGCTGGTGGCCGCCCAGCTCGGCGCCCAGGTCACGGTCGTGGACCGGGACGGGCTGGGCGGTGCCTGCGTGCTCACCGACTGCGTGCCGTCCAAAACGCTGATCGCCACCTCGGACATGATGGCCGCGCTGGACGGCGCCGCCGCCCTCGGACTGCGCCCCGACCCGGCCCCGGGATCGGGACCTGGACCCGGACTCGCCCGACCCGAACCCGACCTGCCCGGACCCGTGACCGGGATGGCCGCGATGACCCGGACGCACCTGGCCACCGTGGACGCGCCGCGGCTGTACTCCCGGGTTCGCGCCCTGGCCCGGGCGCAGTCCGATGACGTAACCGCGCGGCTGGCGGCCGAGGGGGTTGAGGTTGTGCCAGGGACCGGCCGGCTGGACGACTCCCGGACGGTCGCGGCCGGGGATGCCCGCCTCAGCGCGGACGTCGTGCTGGTGGCGACGGGGGCTCGGCCGCGCGAGCTGCCAGGGACGGTGCCCGACGGGGAGCGCCTGCTGACCTGCCGGCAGCTCTACGACCTGCCCGAGCTGCCCGACGAGCTGATCGTGGTCGGCTCCGGGGTGACCGGCGCGGAGTTCGCCGGCGCCTACCAGGCCCTGGGCTCGCAGGTCACCCTGGTCTCCTCGCGCGACCGGGTGCTCCCGCACGAGGACGCCGACGCGGCCGTGGTGGTCGAAGAGGTCTTCCGGCGGCGCGGCATGACCGTGCTCGGGCGGTCCCGGGCGGTGGCGGCCCGGCGGGCCGGCGCCGGCGTGGAGGTGCTGCTGAAGGACGGCCGGACGGTCCGGGGCTCGCACTGCCTGCTCACGGTCGGGATGGTGCCCAACACCGGCGGGATCGGCCTGGAGCAGGCCGGGATCACCCTGGACGACCGGGGGTTCATACCGGTCGACCGGGTATCGCGGACCCAGGCGCCCGGCGTCTACGCGGCCGGGGACTGCACCGGCGTCCAGATGCTCGCCTCGGTCGCGGCCATGCAGGGCCGGATCGCGATGTGGCACGCGCTCGGCGAGGCGGTGCAGCCGCTGCGGCTCAGTCACGTGGCCGCGACCATCTTCACCGAGCCGGAGATCGCCACCGTCGGGGTGTCTCAGCAGGCGGTGACGACGGGCCAGGTGGACGCGCGGGTGGTCAAGCTCCCGCTGGCCACCAACGCCCGGGCGAAGATGGAGGGCTTCCGCGATGGCTTCGTGAAGCTGTTCGCGCACCGCAGCAGCGCGATCGTGCTCGGCGGCGTGGTGGTGGCGCCGCGGGCCAGCGAGCTGATCCTGGGCGTCTCGCTGGCCGTCGAGCAGAACCTCACGGTGGACCAGATCGCGCACACCTTCGCCGTGTACCCCAGCCTGTCCGGCAGCCTGACCGAGGCCGCGCGCCGCCTCATGCAACCAGGCGACTAATGGGCTGGATGGCCCGGGTCTAATGGGCTGGATGGCCCAGGTCCGGGTCGTCGGGGACGTCCAGGCCGTGCTGGCGCAGCCGGTTAGCGCGCAGGTCGTCGGCGTAGGCGGCGACGCTGAAGATGCTCCCGGACAAGATCAGCGCCACCATGGTCAGGCCGAGCCACAGCGGGGCGGGCAGCAGCGTGGTCAGCACCACCACTAGCACCACGCAGATCGGGACGATGACCGCCAGATGCCGGCGCACGGTGCGAAACCGCCAGCCGGCATCGGTCAGCTCGTGCCTGACCCAGTCCCGGTTCTCCGGCGGCAGCCGGAACCCCACCGCGAACCGAAGCCAGCGGAACACTCCGGGGTCGCCGGGCAGGCGCGTCACGTTCTCAGCCTTGCAGCCGGCAGATGATCTCGCCGGCCGGCACCGTCTGGCCGACCCGAACCGCCAGCCCGGTCACGACGCCGTCCTTGTCCGCGGTCAGCGGCTGCTCCATCTTCATGGCCTCGAGGACCACGACCGTGTCGCCCGCCGCCACCTGCTGGCCGTCCTCGGCGACGATCTTCACGATCGTGCCCTGCATCGGGCTGACCAGGTCGTCGCCCGCGTGAGCGGCC
>JASHUI010000024.1:0-2671 GCA_030040095.1 Streptosporangiaceae bacterium
GCGGGTGTTGCTGACCGGCTGCCCGGCGCATCTCGGCCGCCGTGGGTGCGAGATTGGTGCACTTCTATGTGACCTATATTCGCACTCATCGGCGGCTTCGGGCGCGGCAGGCGCGGCGCGCACGGCGAGGATTTTTGGTGCCGCTAATTGCTGGGCCGTGGCGTGGTGCAGCTGATGTCCGGGTTCACGCCGACGTAATTAAGGGGGCCGGCTAGAACGGTGGCTGCGATGGTGCTGGCCGTGCTGCAGGTGTCGACGGGACCCCTGAAATCACCGCGCTGGCCTGCGGCTACGCCGCCGATGACCATCCAGATGAGCAGAAGCAGCGATCCGAAGTGCATTTTATCTCCGTCAGCATCGCCCGTTGAAAGAATGAAGTGACGGCAGTCGCGATTGCCTTGCGGTTGGTCCGGCGCACCTGTCGGAAAGCATACCTGCGCGCAACGATGACCAGCCCGCTGCGGCCGAGGCCGGCGCTTTTTCCAGAAATCTGGAAAGGGGGCGGGCGAGCTTACTCGCCCGCCCCCTGGCCCGGGATTCCTCGCTAGAGCCAGGAAGCCTGGCTCCGGCGCACGAGCGTGACGCTGTCCATGACGGCGGGGCTCGAGGTGCTGGTGATGCCGCCGCTGTTCTGGGTCGGGTCGATGGCCCGCACCAAGATGCGGGTCTCGTCTCCGGCGAACCTCGGCGCCGTCACGTCCAGCACGATGAAGCTCCAGTTGGCGTGGCGGTAGGCGGAGTAGCCGGTCACCGGGTCCGGGATGTCCTCGGCGGTGCCGGTGCCGCCCGCGGCCGTGTCCGTGCCGGTCCACTCCCAGATCAGGGGCGGGCCCGAGGCGTTGGCCGGGTCGCCGCCGCCGGTGGCGCCGTACCAGCCGGTGTAGAGGCTCTGGCCGCCGCCGCCGGCGTCGATGTACGTCGTGCCGTCGGCGTCGGGGTGGACGGTGCCGCCGGAGGGCACCACGGTGGTGACCTCGCCGCCGATGATCGGGTAGCTCCGCTCGTAGGCGTGTACATGGCCGCTGACCACCAGGTCGACCTGGTACTGGTCGAACAGGCCCTGCCACACGGTGCGGATCCCGCCGTCGGAGCCGTGCGTGGTGTTGGAGGAGAACACGCAGTTGTGGAAGCCGACGATGACGAAGTCGATGCCGGAGCCGGGCGCGCGATAGGCGGCCAGCTGCCGGGCCAGCCAGGCGGTCTGCTTGCCCCCGGTGTAGCCGTTGTTGTCGGACAGCTCCGCGGACAGGTCGTTGCCGTCCAGCTGGATGACGGCCACGTTGCCGTAGGTGAAGGCCTTGACCACGGGCGAGCCGGTCGCCGACTGCGGGGCGTACGCCTGCGGGAACCTGGTGGTGAACCCGACGTAGCCGAAGTTGTCGAGCGGCTCCATCTCGTGGTTGCCCACGCCGACCTGCCAGGGGATGGACTGCGCCGCGGCCGGCCCGATGATGCCCAGGTAAGCGTCCCAGTTGGCCGGGCCGAAGTCGCTGGCGTCGGTCGGCACGCCGTTGGTGTAGTAGCCCGAGCCGTTGCCCGCGTAGCTCAGGTCGCCGACGACCACGTTGAACCGCGGCTGCAGCGCGGCGATGACCTCGGCCACCGGCAGGCTCGTGTCGTCGTTGATCGCCTCGTCGCCCACCATGGTGAACCGGAAGTCGCTCAGGCCGGCGGCGGCGGTGCGGAAGGTGACGTCCTGGCTCCAGTTCACCCCGTCGTTGCTCACCGAGTAGTGGTAGGTGGTGTCCGGGCGCAGGCTGCCCAGCAGCGCGTTGTTGTACACGGTGTTCTCGGACGGCTCGCCGCTGATCGCGGGGACCGGCACCGTTCCCGAGTGGAACGCCGGCTCGATCCGGCCGTAGCTGCTGTCCAGGCCCCAGCGGACCAGGGGGCTGGGGACCGACGGCGTGGCGCCGTCGGCCGTGCCGGCCGACCAGGAGACGAACATCTGCCTCGTCGCGTCCGGGCCGTAGCCGATCCACTGCGGCGCGGCCGCGGTGGAGGCCTGCGCGGAGGACTGCCGCCAGAACAGCGGTGCCGCGGCCGCGGCAAGGCCGAGGGCGCCGGCTCCCTTCAGCACCGAGCGGCGGCGGTACCGCGCCTTGAGGTAGTCGTGCATCTCCTGCACGGTCATGTCTTTGACAAGCTTGTCCGGAATCTCGCCATACGGGGTTTCCATGAAGCCAGACGGTAAAGGCCGGGAATGAACGAGGAGTTTATCGGCAGGGTCGGCCAGGAGAAGACGTCCGGCGAAACAGGCAACGGCCAGCTGAAGATCGCCGCGCTGGGGCAGCGGTTATGGTGAAAGCCCGGGCGGCGCACACGGCGCGGCCTCCCCGTGACGGCATCAGGAAGATGAGCATCCGCATCGGCATACTCGGCCCGCTGGAGGTCCGGGACGTCGCCGGGCGCCCGCTGCCCGTGGGCGGCGCCCGGCTGCGCAGCCTGCTGATCCGGCTGGCCATCGCAGCGGGCGACGCGGTGACCGTGGACCGCCTCGCCGCCGACCTGTGGCCGGACGAGGGCCCGGCCGACGCGGCCAACGCGGTTCAGGCGCTGGTCTCCCGGCTGCGCGCCGCGGCGGGCAAGGACATCGTCTCGCTGGGCCCGGCCGGCTACCGGCTGACCATCGCGCCCGTCGAGATCGACGCCTGGGCGTTCGAGCAGGCGG
>JASHUI010000208.1:0-5848 GCA_030040095.1 Streptosporangiaceae bacterium
GCGTCGGAGATGGTGATCGCCGGCCGGCTCGCCGAGCCGGCCCGGTTGCCCGCGGTCGTCCACGCCAACGTGTGCATCGGCCGCTCGCTGGGACGCGCCGACCTCCTGCCGGCCTCGGTGGCGTGGGAGGCGGCCGTCGCCTGCGCGATCGCGCGTGCCCTCGGCGCCGGGGTCGAGCTCGTCGTCTGCCTGTACGAGGAACAGCGCCAGCAGCCGGAGCACGCCGCCGCCTATGCCGATTTGTCCGCGCGGCTGGCCTCGGCGTTGCCGTACCTGGCCGAGCCGGCCGCCGTGCCCGTCGGGGTCTTTGTCGGCACCCGGGCTCCGGCCATGCCGCCGCCGCCCGATGACCAGCTCTTCGGGTTGTTCTCCCCGTTCGCCGAGTCGACCTACCCGCGCGGGCTGCCGAACGAGCGTGACGTCCTGGACGCCTTCGCCGCCTACTGCGGCCGCTACCGCGAGGCCGCCGAACGCCACCCGGCCGCGTGGTTCGCCGAGGGCGTTCATCTGGTCAAGGCGGCCATGCTCGGCCTGCCGCCGGACGCGGGGTACCTCGCCGCCGCCGCGCTGCCCGATCCTGACGGGCACCGGCGGCTGGTGCAGGACGTGCCGCCGCGCATCCGGGTGAACCTCGACCGGATCGGGGCGCTGCCGCGCGACTGGTGGCCGGAACTCGCGCTCGAGCGGGGCCTGGGCGTGGGCCTGCGCGAGTTCGGCCTGGTCCTGGCCGATCATCTGGGAATCACTCAGCAGGCAGGTGGCCGATGAACGAGACCGCCGACTTTGACGTCGCCGTGGTCGGCGGCGGGATCTCCGGCCTCTACGCCGCATGGCGGCTGCTGGGATCCGGACGTCCCGAGTACCGGCGCGTGTGCGTGCTGGAATCGGCGGCCCGGCTGGGCGGCCGGATCAGCAGCACGCAGCCGCCGGGCCCGGGCGCGAGGCTCGATCTCGGTGCCATGCGGTTCGTCTCCGATCACGACATGGTGCGCCGCCTGACCGAGGAGCTGGGCGTGCCGACCCGCAGGATCGAACCGGGCGACCCGTCGCGGGCGCTGTTCTACCTGCGCGGGGCCCGGGTGCGTGCGTCGGACATCGCCGCGCCCGGGGACGGCCTGCCGTACCGGCTGACCCCGTCGGAGCGGTCGATGCACCCGGACGACCTCTTCCATGCCGTCATCGCGAGGGCGCTGGCAGAATCCGGCCGCGATATCCCGGTGGATCGCCGGGGCTGGAACGAGCTGAAGCAGAACGGGACGTTCCGCGGCTGCCCCCTGCACGACCTCGGTTTCTGGAACGTCGCCGCCGAACTGCTCAGCTCGGAGGCCTATGCCCTGCTGCGCGACGCCAACGGGTACGACTGCAACAACTGGTCCGCGGCCGAGGTGATGCAGACCCAGCTGGCCAGCTTCGGCAAGGACACCAGCTACTGGAGGTTCTCCGCCGGCGCCGACAGCTTCACCGACGCGCTCGCCGCGCGAGTGGTGGCGCTCGGCGGCACGACGCTGGCCGGTCAGCAGGTGCGCGAGCTGTCCGCGGACGAAACCGGACGGCTCCGCCTGGTCGCCTCGGCCGGCCAGGCCCGCCGGGTCATCGCCGCCGGCCATGTGGTCGCCGCCCTGCCGCCGCGCGCCGTGGAGCTTATCGACTCCCACGGCCTGCTCGCCGACAGCCGCGCAGACCTGGAGTCGGTGGTCTCGCAGCCGTCGCTGAAGATCCTGCTCGGCTTCGACCGCGCCTGGTGGGAACTGGAGCCCCTGGGCATCACGGGGGGCCGGTCCAACACCGACTTGCCGATCCGGCAGGTGTACTACCTCGACGACCGTCCGGTGCCCGGGCATCGCGACGCCATCCCGACCTTGGTGATCCTCTGCAACGACGACAGGGCGTACGACTTCTTCCAGCCGGTTCCGCCGCTGGCCCAGGCGGCCCTGGGCGACGACGATACGGTCGCCGACCCGGCCGTGGCCCGTATCCTGCGTCACGCGCTGGCGCAGCTTGCGGAACTGCACGGCGTCGCCGTGCCACGGCCACGATGGATCGTGATCAGGGACTGGGCGCACGACCCGTTCGGCGGCGCCTACCACGGCTGGAAGCCGGGCCGGCGTGGCTGGGAGGTCGCCCGCCGGTTGCGCCAGCCGGTCAGCGGGGTGGGGCTGCACGTCTGCGGGTCGGCCTACTCCGATCTCCCGACGTGGATGGAGGGAGCGCTCGGCAACACCGAGCAGATGCTCCAGTCCACCCTGGGCCTCGCGCCGCCGGCCTGGCTCCCCCAGCCGACCTACCTGGGCTGGTGACGCGCAGGTCCTGCCACTGGAACGGCTCCGAGGATGAGGCCGCTTGGCGGGAACATGAGCGGCCGGGTGTGCCATTGCCAACGCCGAGGCAGCGTGACACGCTGGATAAATCATGCCCAAAGCGCACTACGTTGCCCATGGTGTCGCCCTGACCCGCGAGAGCCGGCTGGTCGGAGTCGGAAGCTGCGACCCGCTGACGGCCGGGCTTATCGAAAGCATGGGATTTGACCTGATCTGGGTGGGCAGCTTCGAATCCTCGACCGCCCGGCTGATCCCGGACACCAATCTGATCACATATACCGAGGTCGCGGACAACGTGCGCGCCGTGCGGGCCCGCTGCCGGCTGCCGATCTTCGTGGACGGCGACAATGGGTACGGAAGCGATGAATGTGCCGTGCGGGCGGCCGAGGCCTTTGCATTAGCGGGCGCGGACGCATTGTGCGTCGAGGACAACGCCTTTCCGAAACGGAATTCCCTCTACGCGACCTCGGAGCGCACGCTGGAGCGCCCGGACGTATTCGCCCGCCGGATCAAGAAACTGGCGTCCATGAATTCCCGGCTCAAGATCATCGCCAGGACCGAGGCGCTGGTGGCCGGGGCCGGGGCCGGCGAGGCAGTGGACCGGCTCAACCGCTACCGCGACGCGGGGGCGGACGCCCTGTTCGTCCAGGCCGACGTCAGGCACGTCGACCTGCTGCCCGAGGTGCTCGACCGGGTCCGGGGAACGCTCCCCATCGTCCTGGCTCCGACCGCCGCCCCGGCCACGCCCGCGGACGCCTTCTTCTGCATGGGCGCCAACGTGGTCCTGTTCGCCAACGTGGTGTCCCGTACCGTCATCAAGGCCGTCACCAGGATGCTCGCCGAGCTCCGGCGCTCCCCGTCGCTTGACTCGGTGCGCGCCCATATCGCCGACCTCGACGATGTGTTCCAGCTCACCGGGGCGCAGGAGTGGAACCGGGCATGACCACGGCCCTCTCGTTCGACGCCCTCGTCTCGGCGGCGCGGCAGCGGGTGCCGGCGCACGCGCTCGATTACTGCCTGGGCGCGGCAGGAGACGAGCGGGCCAGGGACGGCAACGTCGCGGCTTTCGACGCCCTCGCGCTGGTCCCGCGGGTAGCCAGGGCGGTGGGCGAGGTGGAGCTGCGCACCCCGGTGACCGGCGGCGTGCTGGACGCTCCGCTGCTGGTCGCGCCCATGGGCCTGCAGGCCCTGCTGCATCCGCGGGCCGAGGGCGCGACCGCCGCGGCCGCCGCTCGGGCCGGCATCGGCTTCTGCCTGTCCACCTTCTCCTCGGTCGGCCCCGGCGATGTCGTGGCCGCGGCCGGCCCGGGAGTGCGCTGGTTCCAGCTCTACATACTCAAGGACCGGGGGCTGACCCGGCACCTGGCCGAGCAGGCCCGGGGACACGGCTTCTCGGCGATCGTGTGCACGCTGGACGTTCCGGCCGCGGGGCACAGGCCGAGGGACCTGGCCAACGGCCTGGACCGGTTCGCGGCCGCGCCTCCCGCGCTCGCCTCGGATCCCCGGCTGCTCGAGTTCAGCCGGGGGCTTGGCCTGCCGGCCAAGGACGCGATCGGCCGCCTGTTCCCCAACCCGGACTGTGACTGGGACGACGTGTCCGACGTGATCTCCGCCGCCGGGCTGCCGGTCCTGGTCAAGGGGGTCTTGCATCCCGATGACGCGCGCCTGGCCCGCGACGCCGGCGCGGCCGGCGTGGTGGTGTCCAATCACGGCGGCCGGCAGCTCGACCGGGTAATCCCGAGCGCCGAGGCCCTGCCCAGGATCCGGGCCGCCGTCGGCGACGGTCTTCCCGTCTATGTCGACTCCGGAGTGCGCAGGCCGGCCCATGTCGCGGCGGCGCTCGCGCTCGGCGCCGACGCGGTCCTGATCGGCCGTCCCGTGCTGATGGCGCTGGCGGCCGGCGGCCAGGATCTGGTCGAGACGTACCTGCGCGACTTCATCGCCCAGCTGGCCGACGTGATGCGGATGGCGGGCGTCACCTCCGTCAAGGACGGCTGCACCATCGAGGTCTGGAGACAACCGCGGGGCGAGGCATGACGGCGGGCCTGCTGGACTGCGACACCCACTTCACCGACCACCTGGCCGATCTGTGGGCGGGGCGGGACGTGCCGGCGCCGCCCGCGGTGGTGGAGATCGCCGGCCAGCCCCGGCTGGCCCTCGACGGCCTGTTGTTTCCCAAGCCCGAGGGCAGCGGATGCGGCAACCCGCGAGGGCTCGGCCATCTGATCGGGCCCGGCGGCGACGACGACCGCGAGGCGTTCATGGCCGAACAGGGCATCGCCGCCGCGGTGCTGCAGCCCGGCTTCGTCGGGCTCTCGGCCGCGATGGTCGCCGACACCGGCGCCCGGCTCGCCCTTCTCACCTGGTACAACGACCTGGCCGCGCAGGCCTGCGCGGCGTCCCGCCTGGACCTGCGGTGGGCGATCCTGCTGTCCGCCGAGGACCCCGGGTGGAGCGTGGCCGAGCTGGACCGGCACGACGCCGACCCCCGCGTCGTCGGCGTGGTGCTGCGGCCCACCGCGCGCACCAGCGAGATCAGGCTGAGCGGCCCGGCGCTGACGCCCGTTCTCCAGCGCGCGAGCGAGCGCGAGCTCACGCTGTTCCTGCACGGCGGAACCGGCTGCCACCAGTGGTCGCCACTGGCTGACGCGTATGCCGACTACGTGCTGACCCACGCGTTCGGGCATATGGGCGAGCACATGGCCGCGCTGGCGGACCTGCTCACCCGGCCCGATGGCCTGCCCGACCGCCTGAGCGTGGTCATGCTCGAATCCGGCGTCGCCTGGATCCCCGCGGTGCTCGCCCGGCTGGACGGCCACGTCCGCCGGCTGGCCGGCGGGCAGCTGTCGCCGGCGCAGACGTTCCGCCGGCATTTCGCCGTCGTCCCCGATCCCGGCGAGGCACACGCCCGCTGGGCCTGCGAGCAGCTCGGCGCCGGGAGCGTGCTGTTCGGCTCGGACTACCCGCACTGGGACACCGTGCGCTCCGGCGACTGGCTGGATGAGTTCGGCGAGCTTGCCCCGGCCGGGACGCTGCGCGATACCACCCGGGCCCGGGTGCCGCGGCTGGCCCGCGACCGGCGGCTGCTGTTCGAGGCGGACGGCGCTAAGGAGTAGTCCCGGTGACGCCGAGTGAGTTCCTTTCGCTACTGGCCGAGGCCGGCTATCAGGACATCCTCGGCGTTCCGTGCTCGACGCTGGCCGGGGTCTATGCCGCGCTCCCGGCCGAGCGCCGCCTGCGCTACCTCGCGGCGCCGCACGAGGGCATCGCGCTCGCCACCGCGTGCGGCCTGTGGCTGACCGGTCGCCGCCCCGCGCTGCTGATGCAGAACTCCGGCTTCGGCAACATGCTCAATCCGCTCACCTCGCTGGCCATGCCCCACCGGATCCCGGTCGTCACGTTCATGACCATGCGCGGCTGGCCCGCGGCGGACAACTCCGAGGCCCAGCACGCCGTGATGGGCCGCAGCGTGTTCGGGCTGATCGAGGCGCTGGGCGCGGCATGCCGCCGCCTGCCGGCCGACCCGGCCG
>JASHUI010000209.1:0-4671 GCA_030040095.1 Streptosporangiaceae bacterium
GCCTTGGGACGCCCGGTCGTGCCCGAGGTGAACGCGATCATCGCCACGTCATCGGCGGCCGTGGCCACGGCCTCGAAGCCGCCGGGCATCCGGGCCGCGCGCCGGGTCAGGTCCTCCTCGGCGCCGGCGTCGCCGTAGCCGACGATGCGCAGGTCCGGCACGTCCGCGGCCTCGAGGTCGGCGGTGAACCGGTGATCGCAGAGCGCCAGCCGCGGCCGGGCCACCTGGCCGATCGTGGACAGCTCCCCGGCGCGCAGCAGCGCCATGGTGGTCACGGCCACCCCGCCCGCCTTGAGCACCCCGAGCCAGCAGGCGGCCAGCCACGGGTTGTTCGGCCCGCGCAGCAGCACCCGGTTGCCCGGGACCAGCCCGAGTTCCTCGGTCAGCACCCGCGCCACCTGGTTCGAGATCCGGATCAGGTCGCCGTAGCTCCAGCCGTCGCCGTCGGCGGCCAGCAGGCACGGCCGCCCGCCGCCGCGGGCGTCGCCGGTGGCGTCGAGCAACTCGGCCGCGGCGTTGAGCCGGGCGGGGTAGCGCAGCCCGGGCAGGGTGAAGCTGAGCTCCGGCCAGAGCGCGTCCGGCGGCAGGCTGTCGCGGCAGAACGTGTCGGTGTGCGCGGACGGCGAAAGCTGCATGGCCGGCCTCCCTCGAGCGGGATGGAATCACCCCAGTATTCCGTCTCTATGACGATAGTCAACGAACCAGGGCAACCCGAGGAGGAGGCGGCGGCGGGCCCCGGCCGCTACGTTGCTTGGATGACGACCTGCACCGAGGCGCGAGACCACAGCGACGCGTGGCTGGTACAGCCGCGGGCGCTGATCGTGACCATCTACGGTCTCTACGCGCGCGAGGCCGGGGGCTGGCTGAGCGTGGCGTCGCTGATCCGGCTGATGGCCGAGCTTGGCGTGGACGAGGCCGCCGTGCGGTCGTCGATCTCCCGGCTGAAGCAGCGCGGGATTCTGGAGCCCCGGCGGCGGGGCGCCGCGGCGGGCTACGCGCTGTCCCAGCTCGGCCGCGACATCCTGGCCGAGGGCGACCACCGGATCTTCGACCGGCCGCGGGCCCGGCCGGTCGACGGCTGGCTCCTGGTCGTGTTCAGCGTGCCCGAGGCCGAGCGGCGGCGGCGTCACGCGCTGCGCTCCCGGCTGACCTGGCTGGGCTTCGGCACGGTGTCGGCCGGCGTGTGGATCGCGCCCGGCCACCTGGCCCGCGAGACCGCCGAGGTGCTTCAGCGCGGCGGCCTGTCCGGCTACGTGAGCCTGTTCCGCGCCGAGTACCTCGCGTTCGGCGACCTGCGCGAGCAGGTCGGGCGGTGGTGGGACACCGGCCGGCTGCAGAGCCTGTACCAGGAGTTCCTTGACTCGGCCGCGCCGGTGCTGGCCCGCTGGGAGGGCGCGGGCCGTACCGACGGCGAGGCGTTCGCCGACTACGTCAGGGCGCTCACCGTGTGGCGGCGGCTGCCGTTCCTCGATCCCGGGCTGCCCGCGGAGCTGCTGCCGGCCGGCTGGAACGGCCTGCGCGCGGACGCGGCGTTCGCCGCGCTGCGCGAGCGGCTGACCGAGCCAGCCCGCGCGCACGTGCTCGCGGTCAGCCGATGACCGCGTAGCCCTGGATCTCGACCAGCGCCGCCGGGTCCCACAGCCTGCTCACCTCGACCGCGGCCATCGCCGGGTACTCCGGGCCCACCAGCCGCCGCCAGACCTCCCCGATCTCGCGGCCGTGTGCCCGGTAGTCGGCCAGGTCGACCGCGAAGACGGTCAGGCTGGCCAGGTCGGCGGGGGCCCCGCCGGTCGCGCGCAGCGCGGTGAGAAGGTTGGCCAGGGCCTGCTCGAACTGCGCGGCGACCGTGCTGCCGGTGATCTCGCCGTCCGGCCCGTACCCGGTCTGGCCGGCCAGGAAGATCAGCCGTCCGCCGTAGGCCGAGATCGCGTGCGAGAAGCCGGACGGCCGGCCCAGTGACGGCGGGTTCACCCGCTCGAGCGCCATGTCGGTCAGTTCCTCCCAGGCTGCCAGCGGGCGTGCCGGGTGCCCCGGTCGCCCTCCCTGATCAGCTCCAGCCGGGGCCGCGGCCCGTCGCTGCGCCCGGTCTGCGGCGGCCTGCTCCCGGCCCGCCACGGGTCGGGCCAGGCGGCGGAGGGACCATCGTAGCCCTGCTCGGCCGCGGCGTGCAGGGTCCAGTTCGGGTCGTAGAGGTGGGCCCGGCCGAGGGCGCACAGGTCGGCCCGGCCGGCCAGGATGATCGAGTTCACGTCGTCGTACGACGAGATCACGCCGACGGCGATCGTGGCCAGGCCGGTCTGGTTGCGGATCGCGTCCGCGAAGGGGGTCTGGTACGACCGGCCGAAGGCCGGCGTCTCGTCGGGCGTGACCTGGCCGGTCGACACGTCGACGGCGTCGGCGCCCGCCGCCTGGAAGGCCCGGGCGATCTCGACCGCGTCCAGGCCGGTGATGCCGCCCGGGCACCAGTCGGTGGCCGAGATCCGCACCGTCATCGGCTTGGCGGCCGGCCATGCCTCGCGCATCGCGGCGAACACCTCGAGCGGGTAGCGCAGCCGCCCGGCCAGGTCCCCGCCGTAGCGGTCGGTGCGCCGGTTGGTGACCGGCGAGATGAACGACGACAGCAGGTACCCGTGCGCGCAGTGCAGCTCGATCAGGTCGAAGTCGCAGCGCTGCGCGGCCCGGGTGGCCGCCACGAACTGGTCACGGATCTCGGCCATCTCGGCCGGGGTGAGCTCGCGCGGTACCTGGCTGACGCCGGGCTGGTACGGGATCGGGGACGGGCCGCACACCTCCCAGTTGCCGTCGGGCAGCGGCTCGTCGATGCCCTCCCACATCAGCCGGGTCGAGCCCTTGCGGCCGGAGTGGCCGAGTTGCAGCCCGATCCTGGCGGTGGAATTCTCGTGCACGAAGCGGGCGATCCGCCGCCAGGCCGCCTCGTGCTCCGGCGCGTAAAGGCCCGCGCAGCCCGGGGTGATCCGGCCCTCCGGGCTGACGCAGACCATCTCGGTCATGACCAGGCCTGCCCCGCCGAGCGCCCTGCCGCCCAGGTGCACCAGGTGGAAGTCGGACGGGGTGCCATCGCGCGAGGAGTACATGTCCATGGCGGACACCACCACGCGGTTCTTCAGCTCCATGCCGCGCAGCCGCAGCGGCTGGAACATCGGCGGCACCACGTCGCCGGGCGCCATGCCGCGCCGCTTCTCGTGCCCGGCGAACCAGGCGTCGATGCGCGCGGCGAACTCCGGGTCGCGCACCCGCAGGTTGCCGTGGGTGACCCGGCGGCTGCGGGTCATGATGTTGAACGCGAACTGCTCGGGTTCCTGGTGCAGGTACTGGCCGAGGTTCTCGAACCACTCCAGGCTGGCCTGGGCCGCGCGCTGGGTGGAGGCCACCACCGGGCGGCGCTCGGCCTCGTACGCGGCCAGCGCCTCGTCCAGCCCCGGCTGCTCGTGCAGGCAGGCGGCCAGGGCGAGGGCGTCCTCCATGGCCAGCTTGGTGCCGGAGCCGATGGAGAAGTGCGCGGTGTGCGCCGCGTCGCCGAGCAGGATCACGTTGCCGTGCCGCCAGCTCTCGCAGCGCAGCGTGCCGAAGCTGATCCACTTGGAGTTGTTGGCGTGCACCGCGTGGCCGTCGAGCACGCCCGCGAACAGCTCGCGGATCCGCCCGATCGACGCCTCGTCCGAGGTGCCCGGCGGCAGGTCGGGCGGGGCCAGCCGGTCGAACCCCGCGCTGCGCCAGACCGAGTCGTGCATCTCGACGATGAACGTGCTCCCTGTCGCGTCGTAGGGGTAGCCGTGCACCTGCATCACGCCGTACGGCGTCTGCTCGATGTAGAACTTGAACGCGTCGAAGACCAGGTCGGTGCCGAGCCACATGTACCGGCAGCGCCGGACGTCAACCGAGGGCCTGAACGCGCCGGCCCCCGCCGCCCTGGTCGCCGAGTTGGCCCCGTCCGCGGCCACCACCAGGTCGTAACCGGCCGACAGCGCGGCGGCGTCCGGGGCCTCGGCGCGGAAATGCACGGTCACGCCCAGCTCCGCGCAGCGCTGCTGCAGGATCTGGAGCAGACGGCGCCGGCTCAGCGCGGCGAAGCCGTGCCCGCCGCTGGTGATCGTCTGGCCTTTGACATGCACGTCGATGTCGTCCCAGCGGGCGAACTCGCGCTCCATCGCGCGGAAGATCCGCGCGTCGGCGTGCTCGATCCCGCCCAGGGTCTCGTCCGAGAACACCACGCCGAAGCCGAACGTGTCGTCGGCGGCGTTCCGCTCCCAGACCGTGATCTCGCTGCCCGGGTCGAGCTGCTTGGCCAGCGCCGCCAAGTACAGCCCGCCGGGCCCGCCGCCCACGACCGCGATCCGCATCCGGCCTCCCCTCAGCTCACGGCCGCCTTCACGATATGCCGTTTCAATGACGACCGTCAATGTAACGGCCAATCGGGCGCGCTGGCTGGACCTGGCCGGCCCGCCGGGCGGCGACACGCTCCCGGATCCTTCGTCCGGGCCTGAATCCTCGCTACCGTAGAGATCATGGCCACTCGTGCGCCCAGCGGGCCAGCGCGCTCAAAAGACGGCACGGCGCGCTCGAAGGACACCACGGCGCGCCAGAGGATCGGCGCCGGCGGACGGTCCCGCACGGCCGGCACCGGCAAACGGCCGAGCGGCGGGTCGGGGC
>JASHUI010000210.1:0-2856 GCA_030040095.1 Streptosporangiaceae bacterium
GTGGTCGTCGGCACCGGGGCGTTGCTCGACGAGCTGCCCGCCGGGCGGGTGCGGCCGGTGCCGCTGGACGACCCGGAGCTGGCGCTGGCGCCGGTCGCGGACCCAGGCCTGGCGGCCGTGGCGGCCGCGGCGGAGCAGCTCGCCTACGTGATGTACACCTCGGGTTCGACCGGGACGCCGAAGGGCGTTCAGGTGACGCATCGCGGGGTGGCGAACCTGGTCGCGGCGCAGCGGCCGGTGTTCGGCGTGGTCGCGGGGGAGCGGGCGCTGCAGTTCGCGTCGTTCAGCTTCGACGCGGCGGTGTCCGAGATGTTCGTGTGCCTGGCGGCCGGGGCGGTGCTGCTGGTGGCGACCGCCGAGCAGCGGGCCGAGCCCGCGGCGGCGGCCCGGCTGGTGCGTGACCGGGGGGTGGCGGTGGCGACGTTGCCGCCATCGATGCTGCGGGGGCTGGCGCCGGGCGAACTGGGTGGCCTGGTCACGCTGGTGGCGGCGGGGGAACGGCTGGACGCCGGCCTGGCCAGGGAGTGGCTCGCGCACCACCGGGTGCTGAACGCCTACGGGCCGACGGAGGCGACGGTGTGCGCGAGCATCGCGGTGCTGGACGGCGGTCAGCCGGTGCCGCCGATCGGCAGGCCGGTGGCCAATGCCCGGGTGTATGTGCTGGATGAGTGCCTGGGCCTGGTGCCCGCGGGGGTCGCGGGGGAATTGTGGGTCGGTGGCGCGGGCGTGGCGCGGGGGTATGCGGGGCGGCCGGCGCTGACGGCGGAGCGGTTCGTGGCGGACCGGTTCGGCGCCGGCGGGGACCGGCTGTACCGGACCGGCGACCGGGTGCGGTGGCGGGCCGACGGGCAGCTCGAGTTCCTCGGCCGGACCGACGACCAGGTGAAGGTGCGGGGGTTCCGGATCGAGCCGGGCGAGGTCGAGGCCGCGCTGGCCGCCCATCCGGGGGTGGACGCCGCGGTCGTGGCCGTGGACGGCCAGAACGCCGGGGCACGGCTGGCCGCCTACCTGGTGCCGGCCGACCCGGCCGCGGGCATTCCGGCCGGCGCGGAACTCAGGGCACATCTGCAGGCGCGGCTGCCGGCGTACATGGTGCCGTCGGTGTTCACCGAGCTGGCGTCGCTGCCGCTGACGCTCAGCGGCAAGGTGGACAGGGCCGCGCTGCCTGCGCCTGGGACCGGCCGGGCCGTCCCGGGCAAAGGCGGGACGGGAGAATACGTCGCGCCATCGGGCGTGACCCAGGAATTGCTGGCCGGAATCTGGGCCGAGGTGCTGGGCATCGACGCGGTCGGCGCCGCCGACAGCTTCTTCGAGCTGGGCGGGCACTCGCTGCTCGCAGCCCAGGTCATCTCGAGGATCCGGGCCGTGCTGGGAGTCGAGGTGGCGCTGGCGACGCTGTTCGGCCAGCCCACCGTGGCCGGGCTGGCCGCCGTCATCGACGGCTCGGCCGGTCCGTCAGCGCCGCCGGTCCGGCCATCGCGGCGGGACCAGCCGCTGCCGTTGTCGTTCGGGCAGCAGCGGCTGTGGTTCCTGAACCAGCTCGACCCGGAATCGGCCGAGTACAACGCGCCCATGCCGCTGCGTCTGGGCGGCGATCTGGATGTGCGGGCGCTCGGTGGCGCGCTGACCGCGGTCGTGGCGCGGCACGAGGTGCTGCGGACCCGCCTGGTGGCCGGGCCGGACGCAGTGCCCTGGCAGGTGATCGACCCGCCCCCGGCGCGGTTCCCGCTGCCGGTGGCCGACGTGTGCGGCCAGGCCGATCCGGAGCGTGCCGCGTCGGTGCTGGTGGCCGCGGAGGCGCTGGCGCCGTTCGACCTCGCTTCCGGGCCGTTGCTGCGGGCGTGCCTTGTCCGGCTGGCCGCGGGCGACCACATCCTGGCGCTGTCGGCGCATCACGCGGTCACCGACGAGTGGTCCGGGCGAATATTCCGGCGTGAGCTGGACCTTGTCTACCGGGCGCTGCGGTCGGGGGAGCCCGATCCGCTGTCTCCCCTGCCGGTGCAGTACGCCGACTACGCGGTGTGGCAGCGGGAGTGGCTGGCCGGGGAGGTGCTGGAAGCCCAGCTGGCGTACTGGCGGGGGCAGCTGGCCGGGCTGGCGGTGACCGAGCTGCCCGCCGACCGGCCGCGGCCGCCGGTGCGGTCGTCGGCCGGGGCGGTGACCGGGTTCGCGGTGGCCGCCGAGGTGACCCAGCGGCTGCGGGGGGTGGCCAGGGAGGCCGAGGCGACGATGTTCATGACGTTGCTGGCCGCCTTCGCGGTGCTGCTGGGCCGGTACTGCGGCGCGCAGGACGTGGCGGTGGGCACGCCGGTGGCTAACCGGGGCAGGGCCGAGACCGAGAGCCTGATCGGGTTTTTCATCAACACGCTGGTGATGCGGGCGGACTTGTCGGGGGATCCGTCGTTCGCGGAGGTGCTGGGGCGGGTGCGGGGGATGGCGCTGGCCGCGTACGCGCATCAGGACGTGCCGTTCGAGCGGCTGGTGGATGAGCTGGTGGCCGAGCGGGACCGGTCGCGGACCCCGCTGTTCCAGGTGTCCTTCAGCTACGGAACCGGAGCCCAGGTGCCGGACACCGAGCGCGTGCTCGATGCGCCGGTTCCGGTGCAGTTCGACCTGACGCTGACCGTTGTGGACGCGGGTCCTGGCGGCCTGGGCGGTGCGGTGCAGTACGCGACCGCGTTGTTCGATGCGGTGACGGTGGGGGGGCTGGCGGGGCATCTGGCGGCCGTGCTTGGCGCGGTGGCGGCTGATCCGGGCCTGGCGGTGTGGGATGTGCCGGTGGTGTCGGGGGGTGAGCGGGATGTGCTGGCGGAGGTGTGGAGTGGTGCGGGGGTCGCGGCGGTGGCGGGCGGGGTT
>JASHUI010000211.1:0-3227 GCA_030040095.1 Streptosporangiaceae bacterium
GATGAGGCGCTGGTCCAGGCCGCGGCCGACGCCGGGGCTGGGGCTGGGAGGTGCGCGCACCACGGCCAGTCGGCGGCCTACCGGCCGGCTCCGCGGCTGCGCGAGCAGGTAATCGCCCGGGACGTGACCTGCCGCGGCCCGGTCTGCCGGCAGCCGGCCTGGCGCGCCGACCTGGACCACACCATCGCCTACGACCAGGGCGGAAGGACGTGCCGGTGCAACTTGGGCGGGCACTGCCGCCGCGACCACCAGCTCAAGCAGCACCCCCGGTGGAAGCTCGAGCAGACCCGGCCCGGCTACTTCACCTGGACCACCCCCGCCGGACGCACCTACACCGTCGAACCCGACACCCACCCCATCTAACGGCAGCCCGATTCAGGGCGGCCGGGAAGGGACAGCGCACTTTATGGGATGGGACAGCTCCCGGCTCCCGTGGCGGGAGTTCGAGCGGCGCCTGTCCTGGGGCAAGAGCGGCGGCGACGGGCGGGACAGCCGGAACGGCGGGGATGAGCGGAACGGCGGCGACGGCCGGGACGAACCGGTCGGCGGCCAGGGAGGTCCCGGTGCGACGGTGCGCCGCCTCCCGGTCCGCCGAGCTGAACCCCTCGCCCCGCCCGGCCCGGCGTGGGCCGAGCTGCACTGCCACTCGTCCTACAGCTTCCTCGACGGGGCCTCCAGCCCCGAGGACCTGGTCGCCGAGGCCGCGGCGCGGGGCCTGCGGGCACTGGCCATCACCGACCATGACGGCATGTACGGGGTGCCCCAGTTCGCGCAGGCGGCCGCGCGGCTGCGGGAGCGGACCGGCACCCGGCTCGGGACGGTGTTCGGCGCCGAGCTCAGCCTGGACCTGCCGGCCGGCCAGGGCGGCGTCCCCGATCCGGTGGGGCGGCACCTGCTGGTGCTGGCCCGCGACCCCGAGGGATACCGGCGGCTGTGCCGGGTGATCAGCGCCGCGCAGCTGCGCGGGGGAGAGAAGGGCCGCCCCGTCTACGACCTGGCGGAGCTGGCGCAGGCCCACGACGGGCACTGGGTGGTGCTCACCGGATGCCGCAAGGGTGCCGTCCCCGCGGCGCTCGCCGCCGCCGGTCCCGAGGCGGCCGCGGAAGAACTCCGCGCCCTGGCCGGCATGTTCGGCGCCCGGAACCTCCGCATCGAGCTCACCGGTCACGACCAGCCGGACGACGACGAGCGCAACGACGCCCTGGTCGAGCTGGGCCGGCGGACCGGGACACCGGTGATCGCCACCGGCAACGTGCACTACGCCTCGCCCAGGGACGCCAGGCTGGCGCAGGCGCTGGCCGCGGTCAGGGCCCGCCGCAGCCTGGACGAGATGGACGGCTGGCTGGCCGCCTCCGGCGCCGCCTACCTGCGGTCCGGCGCGGAGATGGAGCACCGGCTGCGGCGCTACCCGGGAGTGCGGGAGCGGACGGCCGAACTCGCCGGAGCCTGCGCGTTCGACTTCCACGTGATAGCGCCCAGGCTGCCGGATTTCCCGGTCCCCGAGAACTACTCCGAGGCGAGCTGGCTGTGCCAGCTGGTCAAGGAGAAGGCACCGCTGCGGTACGGGCCGCCGGACGCCGAGCGGGTCGAGGGGGCCTACGCCCAGATCGCCCGCGAGCTCGACGTGATCGTGACCCTCGGGTTCCCCGGCTACTTCCTGATCGTGCACGACATCGTCCAGTTCTGCGAGCGGCGGGGCATCCTGTGCCAGGGCCGGGGATCGGCCGCCAACTCGGCCGTCTGCTACGCGCTCGGGATCACCAACGTGGACCCGGTCCGGCACGGGCTGCTGTTCGAGCGGTTCCTGTCCGCGGGAAGGGACGGCCCCCCGGACATCGACCTGGACATCGAACACCAGCGCCGGGAGGAGGCCATCCAGTACGTCTACGACCGGTACGGCCGCCAGAACGCGGCCCAGGTCGCCAACGTGATCTCCTACCGGCCGCGGATGGCGCTGCGGGACGCGGGGCGGGCGCTCGGCTACGAACCGCAGCAGCAGGACGTGTGGGCGCGCCAGGTCGGGCCGCGCCAGTACGGCCACGGCCAGCCGATCCCCCCCGATGTCGGGGTCCCTCAGGCCGTCACCGACCTGGCGGGCCGGATGCAGCGGCTGCCCCGTCACCTGGGCATTCACTCCGGCGGGATGGTGATCTGCGACCGGCCGGCGGGGGAGGTGTGCCCGGTGGAGTGGGCCCGGATGCCGGGCCGCACCGTGCTGCAGTGGGACAAGGACGACTGCGCCTACGCCGGGCTGGTCAAGTTCGACCTGCTCGGCCTGGGCATGTTGACCGCGCTGCGGGACTGCCTCGAGCTGATCGAGGACTACCACGGCGAGCGCTGGAGCCTGCACTCGATCCCGCAGGAAGACCCCGGCGTCTACGACATGCTGTGCGAGGCCGACACCGTGGGCGTGTTCCAGGTCGAGTCCCGGGCCCAGATGGCCACCCTCCCGCGATTGCGGCCGAGGAAGTTCTACGACCTGGTCGTCGAGGTCGCGCTGATCCGGCCGGGCCCGATCCAGGGCGGCTCGGTGCATCCCTACATGCGCCGCAGGCACGGCGACGAGATGGCCGACCTGCCGCACGAGTCGATGCACGCGGCCCTCGACAAGACCCTCGGGGTGCCGCTGTTCCAGGAACAGATGATGCAGATCGCGATCGACTGCGCCTCGTTCACGCCCACCGAGGCGGACCGGCTGCGGCAGGCGATGAGTTCCAAGCGCGCCCCGGAGCGGATCGAGGAACTGCGCGCCCGGCTGCTGGACGGGATGGCGGCCCGCGGCATCCCGCCGCACGTGGCGGAGGACATCTACGTCAAGATCCTGGCCTTCTCCAGCTACGGCTTCCCCGAGTCGCACGCGATCAGCTTCGCCTACCTGGTCTACGCCAGCGCCTGGCTGAAGTGCTACTACCCGGCGGCGTTCACCGCCGCCCTGCTGCGCGCCCAGCCGATGGGCTTCTACTCCCCGGCCAGCCTGATCGGCGACGCGCGCCGGCACGGCGTCCAGGTGCTCGGCGTGGACGTCAACGCCAGCGCGGTCCTCGCCACCCTCGAAAAACCCGAATTCGACAGAAGTAACGCGCCGTCTGCGCCGCATCGAGCCGCGGAAGCTGGCCTGGTTGCGGCGGTCAGCGCGGGGGCCGGTGCGGCCGCGGGCGGTCACCCGGGCGGGGGCAGGCCGGCGCCGGGGCAGCCGGCGATCCGGCTCGGCCTGGCCGAGGTGCGCA
>JASHUI010000025.1:0-4799 GCA_030040095.1 Streptosporangiaceae bacterium
GACCGGACCGCGGCCAGCAGCGGCAGCGTGAGCGACCCGAAGCCCGGCCCGACCTCGAGCACGACGTCGGCGGGGTCTAGGTCGGCCAGCGCGGTGATCCGGCGCACCGTGCCTGCGTCGGTCACGAAGTTCTGGCCAAGCCGCTTGGCCGGCCTGATCCCGAGGCGGCCCGCGATCTGCCGGATCTCGGAAGGCCCGAGCAGCCGGGGACCGGCCTCTGCTTCCACACCCGCAACGCTAGCGGCCGGGCGGGCCGGCCGACGCCGCGCCTTCAGCCGGCGGTAAGGCTCAGCCGACGCTCGGGCTCAGCCGACGCTAGGGCTCAGCCGGCGGTGAGCCTCCAGGTGGCCCGAGTCTCCGCCGGTACCGAGCATCGGCCGGTGCAGCGCCGGAAACCGACGCCTGAACCCCCTCAGGCTGCCGGATCAATCCCTCGGGCGGGCGGCTCAATCCCTCGGGCGGCCGGCTCGGCAACGACGAGCAGCGACCGCCCTGGCTCGGCGCCGGTGCCGAGTTCCGCGGCATCGACCGGGTCGCCCGGGCGCCACCCGGCCTGCCGAAGGAGGTCCAGGTGCTCGGCGGCGGGCAGGATGGTCACCCAGGGCTCGGCCTGGCCCGCACGGCGCCTGGCGTTCGCGACCTCCGCCACCCTCGCGGAGTCAAGCCCATCGCGGTGGACGCCGAGGCTCGCGACGAGTGAACTACCGGCGGCGGCCCGGCCGCGCAGCGCAGCCAGCAGGCGCACGCACGTCGTCTGGTCCAGGTAGACGAGCAGGCCTTCGCAGACGAACAGGGAGGGCCGGCCTGCGTCCTGCCCACAGGCGGCCAGGACGGCCGCGACGTCGTCGTGACGGAAGTCGGCCGCGGCCAGGGTCGGTCCGCCAGATCCGGTCCCGGCCCCCATGGCACGCAGCCGGCTCGCCTTGTCCGCCTGCGTGTCCGGGTGGTCGAGTTCGAAGAAGCGGACCCCAGGCGACCGGAACCGCAGGGCGCGGTCGTCGTAGCCGGCACCAACGATCACGACCTGCGGGATCCCGGCCGCGACCGCGGCTAGCACCTGGTCGTCGAAGAACCTGGTCCGCGCGGCCAGGCTGGGCCGCAGCCAGCCGGTCCCGGCGGGTCGCATCCCCCGGCACAGCCGCCGCTGGGCGTTGGGATCACCGCCGGGCGAGTGCGGCCGGGAAAACTCGGCCCTCGTCAGGGCCACGACCTGGCTGGTCCTCGAAGGACCGGCGCGCCGGCGACGATTCCGCAACGACAAGCTCATAAGCGTTAGCTTACTATGCATTTTTCCGTCTCAGGGCTCTGCGGTCACCCTCGGAGAGCCCGCAGATCCGGTGGACCATTCGTATAGGCAGCCATCCGTCCTGTGGCAGGCGCGGGCGCAGGCTGCCGCAGGCGCAGGCGAAAGCGCAGGCCGCCGCAGGCGCAGGCCGCAGGCAAGCGCGCGGCTCCGGACGCGAAGGCTGCCGCAGGCAAAGGCGAAGGCCGCCGCAGGCGCAGGCCGCAGGCGAGCGCGCGGCTCCGGGACGCGAAGGCTCCGGGACGCGAAGGCTCCGGCAGGCGCGGGTGAAGGCCGACCCTCCTGCGGCGTGCTGCGGACGACGCGGCCCGGGGTCTCGGGCCGGCGGGACCTAGCGCGGCTCGCCTGCCCCGCGTGCATCGCCCTGCCCACGGCGTATTAAGTACGTGCTAGCGTACTATCTGTGTTGGATGACGAGCTGCTAGGGGCGGCCACGGCGGTACGCCGGGGCACCACCCGGCTGGCCCGGCGGCTGCGGCTGGAGCGCCCGGCGCCACAGCACGCGCACCCAGAGCCGAGCAACCTGGCCCTGAGCGTGCTGGCGCACCTGCGCCAGCGCGGCCCGATGACCCCGGGCGCCCTCGCCGCGGCCGAGCGGCTCCAGCCTCAGTCGCTGACCCGCACCCTGGCCGGCCTGGAACGCCAGCACCTGGTCATCCGGCAGCCGGAAGGCCGGGACGGCCGGCGCTCGCTGATCGCCCTGACCGAGCCTGGCGCGCAGGCGCTGATCCGGGATATGCGCCAGCGGGACGACTGGCTGGCCGAGGCCATGGAGCGCCATCTCACGCGGACCGAGCGAGAACTGCTCCGGCTGGCCGCCGGCCTCATGGAACGCCTCGCCGAGGCCAACGACGACACCTCGGCGACGCCCTCCGCTCCCGCGACGAAGGCCTCAGCCTCGTCTGCCGCTTCCAGCGATCGGGGTCGGTAAGACGCCGCCCCGTGCTGTGAGAGGCGCCGGTGCTGCGTAGCTCTCATCGCTGGGTTGCGCCCAGCGCCGTCCGCGTGGTTGCCGCTCTGCGGCGGCTACCGCCGCCTTGGACGCCTCAAGCTTGCGAAGGAGGGAGGTGAGGGTGCGCACCTCGGCGGGGTCCCAATCGGCGACGAACTTGGCGAAGCGCTCAAGGCCGGCCTGCTGAAGCCGGATCATGTGATCGGCGCCGGCAGGGGTCAGCCCTATCAGGCACGAGCGATGGTCGCCGGGGTTGGCAGTCACCTCCACGTACCCGCCGGCTTCGAGGTCTCGGACCTGGCGGGTAATCAGTGATGGGTGGACTTGCAGAGCCTCGGCGATCTGTGACGGCCGGATCTGCCCATGACCCGCGATGACCTGCAGCAGGCTGAGAGCCGCGGCGCCCGGGCTGCTGCGGCGGGCCCGCTCAAGTCCGCCTGCCAGCGTGAACAGCGCGACGACCATCTCCTCCACGTCACGCTTGCCCGACGACACCAGGCCACTCTAAAGTATTTGACAGACTCAAGCAAATGTATCGGAGGTACGCGGATGGCTACGCGCGGCGCCGGGTCGGCAGCCCATCCGAACAGGCCATTCCTGCGCATACCGGTCCCGTGGGTGTACGTAATCGGCTTCCTCCTGGGCGTGGGACTGCAAGCCTTTGCCCCCGTCCGCGTCCAGCCCCCGGAAGCGCTCGACATCTGCGGCGGGATCGTCTTCCTGCTGGGAGCGGCCCTGGCGGGCTGGGGCTGGTGGCTGTTCAAGCGGGCGGGAACTACCGCAGTGCCGGGCGAAGCGCCGCGAGCGCTGGTCACCACCGGTCCGTACCGGCTAACGCGCAACCCGATGTATGCCGGGCTGGCGCTGGCCTACGTCGGCGACGCGATCGGCATCCCGGAGTTCTGGGCGCTCGTCTTCCTCCCGCTCGTGCTGGCATACGTGAACTGGTCTGTCATCCCGGTCGAGGAAGCCAGCCTGAGCGGCGTCCGAGGATACGACGACTATCGCGCCAAGGTCCGCAGATGGATCTAGCGATCTGTAATGATCGCGGTTACGGTCCGTCATCGACCCGGGCATCAGCCCGCCGCCGGGCCGCGGTGCCCGTGCTGCCCGGTGATGGGTGCGGCGCTGCTGTAGCTGGATGTCAATGCCGCGTCGTTAAGGGTTGCGGGTCTGGGTCAAGCAGATCGTGGTGGCCGGCGTGTCGTGGTGATCATGGGGCAGGACCTCTGGTAGTCCGGGTCAACCCACCACGGTCTTCGGCTTACCAGAGGTCCTGTTGCGCACTGAGTCTGCCATGGTCACTGTCGCGCGTGAGGTCACGGTCGCGGCGGGGGTGTTCGCGCCGGGGCATTTAGGGGAGCTGACGGCGTATCTGCCGTTTGAGCTGGTCGATGACGTGCTGGAGCGGACGCGGGCGGTGCAGCGGCGGGTGCGGGCGCTGCCGTCGCGGGCGGGGGTGTATTTCGTGGTGGCGCTGGGGCTGTTCCCGCATCTGGGGTATGCGCGGGTGTGGGACAAGCTGACCGCGGGGCTGGGCGGGCTGGGGCTTTCGCGGCCGTCGGAGAAGGCGCTGCGGGATCTGCGTCGGCGGCTGGGCCCGGCGCCGTTCAAGGCGCTGTTCGAGGTGGTGGCCGGGCCGCTGGCGGCGCCGCGGGTGCCGGGGGTGTCGTTCCGGGGGCTGCGCACGGTCGCGTTCGACGGGTGCAGCTCGCTGCGGGTGCCCGATACCGCCCGCAACCGGGCCTGGCCGGGCCGGGTCCGGCACAAGGCGGGGTTCGCCGGGTACCCGCTGCTGCACCTGATGACGCTGGCCGAGACCGGCACCCGGGGGCTTTTGGGCGCGGTGATCGGCGCGGCGCGCGACGGGGACGAGCCGGCCGCCGCCCGGGGCCTGCTGCACCTGCTGGGCGCGGGCATGCTGGTGCTGGCCGACCGGGCCTACGACCAGGACGCGTTCTTGGCCCGCCTCGCCGCGACCGGGGCGGCGTTCCTGGTCCGCGGCAAGGCCTCGCGCAGCCCGGTGGTGGCCGCCCGGCTGCCCGACGGGTCGTACCTGTCGCGGGCCGGGCAGCTAGACGTGCGGATCATCGAGGCCGACGTGACCGTCGCCGCCGCCGCCGGGCCGCGGCTGCGCCAGGGCTACCGGCTGATCACCACCCTGACCGACCACCGCCGCTTCCCCGCCGCCGACCTGGCCCGCCTCTACCACGAACGCTGGGAGATCGAGTCCGCCTACTACGCGCTGCGGCACACCCTGCTGCACGGCCGGGTGCTGCGCTCGGGCGACCGCCCCGGCCTGGAACAAGAAACCTGGGCCCTGCTCACCGGCTACCAGCTGCTGCGCACCGCCATGACCGACGCCGCCGCCCGCCGCCCCGGCACCGACCCCGACCGGGCCAGCTTCACCACCGCCCTGCACACCGCCGCCGACACCATCACCGCCGCCGCCGGGATCAGCCCGCCCGGCCCCGCCGCCCCCGCCATCACCCGCGCCGTCCTTTCCACCCTGCTGTCCCCCCGCCGCCCCCGCTACAGCGCCCG
>JASHUI010000212.1:0-4012 GCA_030040095.1 Streptosporangiaceae bacterium
GCCGCCACTCGGAGAACTCGACGTACTGCAGGCCGGGCGCGGGGGCCGGGCGGCCGTCGCGCCGCGCGTCCATGGTCTCGGCCAGCAGGTCAACCAGGTTCACCATCGTCTGGGCATCGGCGACGGCGGCGGGCAACTGCAGGTAGAGGACCGCCTGGTCGTCGCCGAGGCGGACGAACAGCGCGGTCAGCAGCGGATCGCGGCCGAGGTCCACCTGTTCGTCGCGCACCAGCGCGACAAGGTCGGCGCAGGCCCGGTCCCTGGAGCCGTCGCTGAGCCGCGACATATCCTGCGACCTCCACCGCACCGGCGCGCTGTCGCGCACGACCTGCAGCGGGAGCGCCATCTCGGGAAGGCGCCGGAAGCTGGTGCGGAGAATCTCGTTCGCGTCGACCAGCACGGCAAGCGCGTCGAGGATGTCGGCGTCCGCGACCGGCCCGGCCAGGGAAAGGACGCAGCCGACGGGGTCCGCCGCGGCGTCCGCCGACCGCCACAGGAGCTGTTGCTGCGCGGAAAGGCGAAATCCCTCGAGTTCCATGGCGTGATCCACCTCTCCCCCCGCGGCTCAGGGTTCCGCGTCATCGCGGCGGTCCGCCGCGTGCTCCCCCAGCCAGGACGCTTGCTTCGCGATCGTGTCGGCCTGCAGGATCACGGCGAGCGGACAATCGATATCGAACGCGCCGCGGATCAGCGTGACCAGGCGCAACGCTGTCAGTGAGTGCCCGCCCAAGCCGAGGAAACCGTCATGCACGCTCGCCGGGCGAACCCCCAGAGCCTGCTCCCACAGCGCCGCCAGCCGCCGTTCCCGCTCGTCGCGCGGTGTGACGGCGGCCGATCCCTGCCTCGCCGATGGCAGGCCCCGGGGCAGCAGTTTCCTGTCCAGCTTCCCGCTCGGGGTCAGCGGCATCGATGACAGCCGGTGCCAGACGGCCGGCACCATATGGCCGGGCAGGCGATCGGAAAGGAAGGCGGCCAGGTCCGCGTCCCGCGCCGGGCCGCCCTCGCCGGGCACCGTGTAGGCGACCAGACGGTCGCCGGTGAAGAGCACGGCGCACTCACGTACCTGCGGATGATCCGCCAGCACCGCCTCGATCTCGCCGAGCTCTACCCGGAACCCGCGTATCTTGACCTGGCTGTCCGTCCGGCCCGCGTACTCGATCACGCCGTCGGGCAGGTAGCGTGCCAGGTCGCCGGTCCGGTACAGCCGGACCGGCGACCCGTCTGGCCTCACGCAGTCCACGAACCGCTCGGCCGTCAGCTGGGGCTGGCCGAAGTAGCCGTCGGCCAGGCCCACGCCGCCGATGCAGAGCTCGCCGATGACCCCCACGGGAACCGGGTGCCGTCCGTCGTCCAGGATGTGAATCTCGGTGTTGGCGATCGGGCGGCCGATGGGCACGGCCGGCCGGTCGTCGTCGGCGCACTCCCAGAACGTCACGTCGACCGCGGCCTCGGTCGGGCCGTAGAGATTGTGGAGCGAGGCGCCGACGCGCCGCAAGAACCTCCTTGTGAGGTCGGCGCTCAACGCTTCTCCGCTGCAGAAGACCCGGGTGAGGCGGTCGCACTTATCGACGCCGGGATCGTCAAGAAAGGCCTGCAGCATAGACGGCACGAAATGCACGGTCGTGACCGACTCCGCGCTGATCAGCTCGGCCAGGTACGCGGGATCGCGATGTCCGCCCGGCTTCGCCAGAACGACAGTGGCGCCGGCCAGGAGCGGCCAGAAGAATTCCCAGACCGAGACGTCGAAGGTAAAGGGCGTCTTCTGCAGCACCCTTTCTCCCGGCGCCAGGCGGTACTCCCGCTGCATCCAGAGCAGCCGGTTGCACACGGCCCGGTGGCTCAGCACCACGCCCTTGGGACGGCCGGTGGAGCCGGAGGTGAACATCATGTACGCGTGGTCGTCCTCGCTCGCCCCGGGGCGGGCGAGCGGCCCGGGGCCAGAGCCCGGCCCGGCCCGGGCGGCGAGCCGGGCCCTGCCGTCGTCCACCGGCTCGGCATGGACGCCCGGCAGGCTGAAGACGGGCAGCCAGCGGCCGGCGGTCAGCACCACCGAAAGTCCCGCGCTCCGGCACGCGTCCCGCATCCGCCTGGCCGGGTCCTCGGTCGAGATCGGCACGTAACCGGCCCCGGCCTTGAGCACGGCCAGCAGGCTCACCACGAGCTCGAACGAGCGCTCCGCGCACACGCCGACGAAGTCGCCGTGCCGCACGCCCAGGCCGGCGAGCCGCTGGGCCAGCTGGTCCGCCCAGTCGTCCAGTTCCCGGTACGTGAGGGCCTGTCCCTCGAAGCGGAGCGCCGCGCGCCCGGGCGTGCGCGCGGCCTGCGCCGCCACCAGGTCGTCAAGGACATGGCGCTCCTCGAACGTCAGCCCGGTGGCGTTCCATTCCATCAGCCAGCGGCGCTCGGCCTGCGACAGGAGCGGGCAGCTCTGGTAATGCCGCGCCGGGTCGGCCGTCATGTCGGTCAGCGCGTTCGAGTAGTGCTCGAAGGCCAGGCCGATCTGATCCGGCTCGAATTGCGCCCGGTCGTAACGCAGGCCGAGCAGCAGGCGTTCAGCGGCGGCCGCGCTCACCATGAACTCGGCTCCGAATGAGAAGCTGCCTGGCGAGACGCCGCTCTCGGCCAGCACCTCGAGCCCCTCGCCCCAGCCGGCGGAGTCGTAGATGTGGAAATTGGTGAAGTTGAAGAATGTCTCGAACAACGGCGAGATTCCGGCCTCGCGCTGTATCTCGGACATCGGATAGCGCCGGAACGGCTGGATCTCGACGTCCAGCCGCTGCGTCTGCCTGATCAGCTCGACCCAGGTTCCGTTTCCCAGCCGGGCCCGGAACGGAAGCGTGTTGAGGAAGACCCCCATGACCCGGTCGCCGTCCGGCTCTTCGACGCGGCCGTTGTAGACGACGCCGGTGAGCACGTCGTCGGTCCCGCCCAGCGAGCCCATCACCTTCAGGTGCGCCGCGAGCAGGATGACACGGACGGACACGCCGAGCGCGCGGGCCAGCCGGCCGACGCCCTCGGACAGGCTCGCGCCCAGCGGGCGCTCGTCGAAGCGCATGTCCGCCGGAGGGCTGGCCGCGCGCCATCTGGGCAGCGCCGTGCCGGTCGCGTCGGACAGCCGGGCCATCCAGAACGAGCGCTGTTCCTCGTCCCGCATCGCCTCGCGCTCGAGCCCGACGAAGGTGCGAAACCGCGAGCGCGGCACGGGCCCGGGCGCGGCGCCGGGCCCGGTCGCGGCGGCGTGGTAGCCACCGAGCAGTTCGGTCATCAGCGACCGTTCGCTCCATCCGTCGAGGACGGCATGGTGCTCGGTGACGAATAGCTGGAAGGCATCGTCCGACCGGCGCTGGATATGAAACCGGATCAGGGGCGCCGATGCGTAGTCGAACGGCGTCCGGATTTCGCGCCCGAAGCGAGCGTCGATCCGGTCTTGCCGTGCCTGGCCGGAAACCTGCCTCAGGTCCTCGAACGTTACCGGCGGCGGCACATCCGCGTGCACGAGCTGCAGGGGTTCGCTGTAGCCGTCGAGGTCGAACGAGGTGCGGAGGATCTCGTGTCGCCTGAGGACCTCGCCCACCGCCAGCAGCCAGGCCGTTCGCGAATACGGGGCCCTGACATGAAACGTGGTGACGTTGTGATAGCTCTGCCCGGCCGGCCCCGCGCCGGCGCCGGCCGTCAGCTCGCTGTGATAGAGCATCCCCGCCTGAGTCCGGGTCAGCGGGTAGGCGTCGGTCACCCCGGCCGGCAGCCTCGACCGGTCGGCGTCCTTCAGCAGGTCGGAAGGGTGGGCACGGGGGTCCTCGCCGCCGCCGACCCTGGTGGCGAGCGGTGCCAGCTTCCTTATGGTCTGCTGGCGGAGGAGGTCGATCGGCGCGAACTCGACCCCCAGGTCCTTCGCCTTCGCCAGCACCTGGATGCTGCGGATGGAGTCGCCGCCGATCGCGAAGAAGTTGTCGTCGATGCCGACGCCCTCCAGGCACATGACGTCGGCCCAGGCCTTGGCCAGCGCGGCCTC
>JASHUI010000213.1:0-14602 GCA_030040095.1 Streptosporangiaceae bacterium
CCCGGTAGTTATCGCAACACAACTGAGTGCCATTAGTGGCCAGAAACGTGCGAGAAGACGGTGTCTCCCGCCCCTGGCCGATGGGCCAGGCGTGGTTGAGCCTGACATTAATCCCTCCCTCGGCGTAGTGAGCATAACTCGCAATCTGTCCGCACGGCTAGGGTCGCCGCGTGGCTCCCTTGGCCCGGAGGAGGGACATGCCAGTATCTAAGACGTGCCGGACGTGGACGAGAACAGCGAATCAGGGCAGACCAACGGTGGTTCACGCTCTTCGCAACGACCGGGACACGCGTGGCTGTCGTCGCTTTGGCTATGGCCAGCCGTGGCGATCGGATTAACCGCCCTAGCCGGGACGCTGTTTGGCAAGACAGGCGCTCTCCTCGTTGGAGGTGAGGCGCTAGCCAGCGTGGTGCTGGCAGTCGCCATTCTAGCCGTCAGCCCTGACCGCGGCTTGGTGATCGGCATCGTCGCCCTCGTCGGTGTGGGGGCCGTGTTCGCGGGCCTGGCCTGGGCCCCGACCTTTCACCGCCCGGCACGGATCGCTGCCAGCTCGAGCACTTCGACACAGACAGTGGACTGGCAGTGGCAAACAATCACCCAGGGCATGGCCCGGCGGACAAACTTCAGCGGAGCAGATCTGGAGCACGCGAATCTGGATGGCCTCCAGCTCGCGCACAAGAATTTTGCTGGCGCGGACGCTAACGGCGCAAGTTTCCGCGGCAGCCAGCTTGAGGACGCCAACCTCCGTGGCGCCAGCCTGCAAGGAGCCTGCCTGGTAGGCGCCAATCTGACCGGCGCCGACCTCACTGGCGCAGACTTCAGTGGAGCTGACGTCGCTGGAGTGACTGTATCGCCGAAGGAGGAGAAGGCGGCCCTTAGCTGGCCGAGTTCCCCAGCCAGCACAGCGGCCGCCTGCCAGTAGCTGCACTCAGTAACTGAACTCAGCGCTGGTTGCCTCCCTGCGGCTGCGACGTCGCGGTCGGGCGAGAGTTCATCGTGGCGGTGCAGCATGCGACGGCCTCGTACCAGGGGCGGCGCCTGGATATCACAGGCTGCCAGCTCGTGCGGCTGGAGCACGGCCGCATCGCGGAAGTGCGGAGACACTACTCTGATCAGGATGCCCTGGATGCCTTCTGGGTGACCGGATAGCTGGCTGGGCCGTTACTAACGCTCTGCTAACAATTGGTATGGATACACGGGGATGACCGTGGACGCCACGACGTCCCGGCGCGTCCTATGGCCCGCTCAGACGGGTCGCCGTGGACTTATGTGGACCCGGCAATTGTCCCGAAAAGCGGAAGGTCGGCGGTTCGACCCCGCCCCTGACCACCACCTGAGGAAGATCAGTTAGCCATTTCACCTGCGCAGCAGCAGGAAGAGAGGGATCTCCCATGGCGCTGGCGGCGCCCCCGAAATCCAAGATCAACACAGAAATAACACAACCGGCCCCGGGCCTTGCGCTGCGGCGCGCTCGCCGGGCGGGGAAAGCGTCCGGCTCACGCGGCCTGGCTCGCCTCAGCGGGAAAGCCGCGAGTCCGGCCGTCTGCCAGGCCTGAAAAGCGGAAGGTCGGCGGTTCGGCCCCGCCCCTGACGACCCTTGTGAGCAGCGCGGACGCTGCGATCACTACGTGGGAGCTACAGGGCGGCCGAAGGTCACGGCCCTACGCACCTGCGGAGGCAAAGATTGGGCCAGCTTTATGCAGCAAACCGGGGCGGTCCATAACGGACCGCCCCGGACGGTGAGGTGTCATTGATGCCAGACCCCACCAGCGCCGTTTACTCGAGCGAGACCCTGCCCGGCGGACCTATGATGCTGCGGTATAGAGCTGATGTTTTGGTGCATAGCCCCGGGCAGAGCATCCAATTCTGGGTACTCGAGCTTAAATGGCACCGATTCGCGTAGAGAATACCGGCATCCTTGGCTGGGGAGGCCAGGCACAGCGAGGATTTATAAACACTCTGGTAGACGTAAGCCGGCACCGTCTGGCCACCGAAGTTCGTCTCACCGATGATGACGTTCCATTCTTCCCACGTATCGCTATGGCATTTTTCCATGCGAATTTCGTCGCTTGCTCTTGCATCGATTGCCATGCAGTACCTGGGACTGCCGTCATAGTTGATCTGGCCTTTGCCAGAGCTTGGGGCATCCCACGCATTCCCGCCATTGTGGGCGACGACGGGATTCGAGTTAAGTATGTCGGTCGTCTCGGCGCAATAAGGGACGCCGCTGTAAGTCGCGCACAGTCTAATAGCGTTGGTAGCCGCGGCTGACCCGGCGAAAGCGACTCCCAGGCCGCCGACCAGCGCCAGGGCGGACACGATTGCGCCCAATTTGAACCTCAGTTCCACTCCCTGACCTCCACTTTCTGGTTGTGTCCGGTCCGGTCGGTGATCTGCATGCCGTCAGCATCCGATGGTTACCGGCGCTCGGCCAGGAAGGCTGACGGGAAATGTTTCCGGAAGTCTTCGCGGGCTGCATGCCCGGATTAGGCTCATTGCTGCAAGCTGTGGCGCTGTTCGGGCTGGTGGAGGACAGGTGGGCGCAGATCAGGCCGGGCCGGGCGGAGGGTTCGGCGGGCTGCTTCGCCGGCACCGGTTAGCGGCGGGGCTGAGTCAGGAAGAACTGGGGGAAAGGTCAGGGCTTACCGCCCGGGCGATCGGGAACATCGAACGCGGCCGGACCGCCCGCCCTTACCGGAGCAGCGTGCACGCTCTGGCCGATGCCCTGGAACTGGCGGAACCGGAGCGGACGCTCCTGGAGAGGGCGGCTCGGCCTGCGGCGCTTTCCGCGTCTGCGGCACTGTCCGGGTCGGCTTGCCAACAGACAGGACTGCAGGGTGAGCCGGTTCCGCGGCAACTGCCAGCCGCGGTCGCCTGGTTCACTGGCCGCAGCGGCGAGCTGGCCGCGCTGACCGGCATGCTGGGACCGGGTCCGGACGCGCAGGCACTCGCCCTGGTGATCTCGGCGATCGGCGGGACGGCGGGAGTCGGCAAGACGGCCCTGGCCATCCGGTGGGCGCACCAGGCCGCCGGGCGGTTCCCGGACGGGCAGCTGTATGTGAACCTCCGCGGCTACGACCCGCACGAGCCGGTCGCGGCGGCGGATGCCCTGGCCGGCTTCCTGCGCGCCCTCGGCGTGCGCGGGCAAGACATTCCTGACGAGATGGAGGACCGGGCGCGGCTGTACCGCAGCAGGCTGGTCGGCCGGCGAGTGCTGGTGCTGCTGGACAACGCCCGCGACGGCGAGCAGGTAAGGCCACTACTGCCCGGTGACCCGGGCTGCGTGGCCCTGGTGACCAGCCGGGACGCGCTGGCCGGGCTGGTGGCCACCGAGGGCGCGCGGCGCCTGGACCTGGACGTGCTGCCGCTGGCCGACGCGGTCGGCTTGTTGCGGTCGCTGATCGGGCCGCGCGCCGATGGGGATCCGGCGGCCGTGACGGAGCTGGCCGGGCTGTGCGCCCGGCTGCCGTTAGCGCTGCGGATCGCTGCCGAGCTGGCCGCCTTCCGGTCGGCTACGCCGCTGGCCGACCTGGCGGCCGAGCTTGCGGCGAGCCGGCTGGACGGCCTGGACGCCGGGGAGGACCGCGCCGACGTGCGGGCTGTTTTCTCCTGGTCGGTGCGGCAGCTGCCTGAGGAGGTGGCGGGGGCGTTCGCGCTGACCGGTCTGCACCCGGGCGCAGACCTGGACGTGTACGCCGCCGCGGCGCTGACCGGCACCAGTACCTCGCAAGCCCGCCGGGTGCTCGGCCGCTTGCACCGGGCCAGCCTGCTGCAGGCCAGCGGTCCCGGCCGGTACGGCATGCACGACCTGCTGCGTGCCTACGCCCTCGAGCAGACTGCCGCCCGCGACACCGGCGGCCAGCCGGATCAGGCCCTGACCCGGTTGTTCGACTACTACCTATCCGCGGCGGCGGCCGCCATGGACATCTTGTTCCCGGCCGAAGCTCACCAGCGGCCGCGCATTTACGCCACGGCTGCAGTCGTGCCGGAGATGCCGGCCGAGGCGGACGCGCGGGCGTGGCTGGACCGGGAGCGGGCGAACCTGGCCGCGGTGGTCGCGCGCTGCGCCGGGCACGGCTGGCCTGATCACGCCGCTGGTCTGGCCGGCACGCTGTTTCGCTACCTCCTGGACGGCAGTCACCTGTCTGAGGCCCACACGATCTACACTCACGCGTTGCAGGCCGCCCGCCGGTCCGGCGACCCGGCCGCCGAAGCCGAGGCGCTGAACGGCCTTGGCGGCATCGGCGCGATGAAAGGTCACTTCCGCGACGCGGCCGGCCACTACCAGGCTGCGTTAGAGCGTTACCGCCAGTGCGGCGACCGCACAGGCGAGGCCCGGGCGCTGGGAAACCTCGGCATCACCGAGCAGGAGCTGCACAACTACCAGTCAGCGGCCAGCTACCACCGCGAGGCGATGGCTGCCTTCAGTGACGCCGGGGACAGCCTCGGCGCGGCGCGCGCGCTGACCCACCTCGCCGCCGCCGAGACCGAGCAGGGCTCGCACGACCAGGCGGCCGAGCACCTGCAGCGTGCCCTGCCGGTGCTCCGCGACGGGAAAGACCAGGCCTCCGAAGCTAGGGCAATGTCGCGGATCGGCGAGCTCAACCTCCGCTGCGGCCAGCTGGCCCAAGCCGCTGAGTTCTTCGAACAGGCCCTGGTCATCCACCGCCGCATCAACAATCCGACCGGCGTAGCCGCCCAGCTATGGAGCCTGGGAGAGGTCAGCGTCCGCCAGGGCCAATACCGGCAGGCCATCAGCTGTCTCCGGCAGGCGCTCGCCCTGCATCGGCAGACCGGCTACCAGCACGGCGAGACTATTACGCTCCGCACCCTGGCCGAGGCCCTGCACGCGGTCGGCCAGCCCGCCGCCGCCCGCGCCCTCCTGGCCGAGGCGCTCCGGCTGGCAGCCGATACCGGCAACACCTACCAGCAAGCAAGCACGCACCGGGACCTTGCCGAAAGCCACGACACCGCCGGCCAGGACGGGCAAGCCCTCCATCACTGGCAGCAGGCACTCACCCTGTACAGCCAGCTCGGCGCGCCTGAGGCAGACCAGATCCGGTCCCGCCTGCATCCCCGGCAGGCGGAGCAGGCAGGCCAGGCCGCCCCCGGTCCGGAGATGCGTGAGCAGTAGCGGCAGATGCGGTTCGGCGAACCACCGCTCGACCTGGTTGATCCACGAGGCGCAGGTCAGGGTGAACTGCAGCACAACCGCGGATGGGCGGCCAGCCAGCGGTGTACCACCGGTGCCTTGTAGGTGGAGAGGTTGTCGCAGATCAGGTGGACCGCCAGGCCGGGGGCGTGGGACCATCGGTGCTCGTGGCGGCCAGTTTTGGAGTTATCGGGCCTGGTCTGGACCAGCCGGGAGGCCGCTCGAGCGCTTGCGCCCGAGCCAGGTGACCGGGACGCGGTGGAGTGCCGGGTCGATGACCTTGGACTTCTGGCGGCTGGGTCGCGCGACGGGGCTGATGGACCGGTCCACGAAACGGGGCGCGCTGCACCGGTTGATCGAGGCGGTCCGGAGCGGACGGAGCCGCGCCCCGGTGATGCGTGGCGATCGTGGTGTGGGCATGACCGTGCCGCCGATGCACAGTCGCCTGGGTGGGCCTGGAGCGGACAGACTGCGCGGTCCAGCCGAACGCCCCAAGCCGGTGCCCGCGGTGGGTCAGCGGCGGTAGCGCATGTGGGTACGGCGGCGCCGGCAGCCGCGAGCAACGCTCGCTCAGGGTATCGCCGCGGCTCACGGTCGGCCCGTTCTGGATCGCCGGGCGGCGCACCCGCCGGCTCGAGGGTTGATCACCTGGATGGCGCTGGCACTGATGACGGTGGCATCGGTCGGCAATCTTGGGTCAGCGCCCCCGCTGTCGGTCCTCGGACTGGCCTCGGTATTCCTGTACGTCCTGCCCGCGGTCGTGTTTTTGCTGCCCATAACCCTGGTCGCTGCGGAATTGGCCTCCGGCTGGCCAGGCGGCGTCTACAACTGGGTGGAAAAGGGCATCTCCGCTCCGATGGGGCTCGTGGCGATATGGTGCGAGTTTGCCCAGACAATCTTCTTCTACCCGGCGCTGCTCGCCTACGTCGCCGATACGCTCGCCTACGTCATCGATCCGCGCCTGGCTGGCAACGGCATCTTCACCGCCGCTACCATCATCGTTCTGTTCTGGGGCAGCGTTCTGGTGTCCTCACGCGGGGTCCCGTTCGTGGCCAAGCTCTCCTCGAGCGGAACCATGATCGGGACGCTGATCCCAGGGGCGATCCTCACGGCTCTGGGCGCCGCCTACCTGCTTCAGGGGAACCACCCGGCCGCGCCGATGACCGCCGGCCAGCTCCTGCCGCCCTGGCATGGGCTGGCCAGCATCGTCCTGGTCGTCAACAGCTTCTTCACCTACGCCGGTATCGAAGTCAACGCCGTCCACGTCGACGAGCTCCGGAACCCGGCACGCGACTATCCGAAGTCCATCTTCGTCGCGATGGTCCTGGTCCTGGTGGCCCTCACCCTTCCGACGCTGGCGATCAGTTGGGTGATCCCCGCTCGCCAGATCAGCTTCACCGCCGGCGTGATGCAGGCCTTCAGCAGCCTCCTGGCCCATTTCGGCCTCTCGTTCGGGCTGCCGCTGATCGCGATCGCTCTGGCGGCCGGGGCGCTCGCCGGCATGCTCACCTGGCTGGATGGCCCGTCCGAGGGGCTGCTGAGGATCGGGCGCGAGCGGGGCTTTCTCCCGCCCTACTTCCAGAAGGTTAACGGCCAGGGCATCGAGGTGCGCATTATCGCCGCGCAAGGCGCCGTGATCACGGTCATCGCCTTGCTGTATGCCTTTATACCGAGCGTCTCACACGCTTACTGGATCTTCGTCACGATGGCCACCCAGGTGTACCTTATCATGTACGTGCTGATGTTCATCGCGGCGATAAGGCTGCGCCGTGCCGAGCCGGACCGCCCGCGCAGCTACCGGGCTCCGGCGCTGGGCCTGCTGTGCCTGCTCGGCACGGGGTCGTCGGTGGCCGCGCTCGTGATCGGATTCATTCCGCCGGCGCAATTCGGCCATTCGAACGCGCTCACCTACTCCGTCCTGATACTCGCGGGGATTCTCGTCGTCGGGGTCGCGCCGCCGCTGCTGATGGACCGGCTACGCAAACCAGGATGGAAGGCAACGGGCGACAGCCCAGCCTCCTAGTTGTGGTCCTATAGTTGCAGCCCGGTACGGTGAGGGCAGGCTGTAGTGCGCCGCCGTGATGGCAGTGTTCTCCTGGCGCATTATGGGCTGGTCCTTCACACCGCTCATGTACGCTGCTCCGGCACGTCACAGTGGGCCACTGCGCGGCCCGTTTCCGGATAGGCCGCAAGCCCGGCACTGGACCGCTGTCGACCGCGCCTACGAAACCATCCGCGTCGGCAGCAGACCCTCTTCGGCCACCTGGGGACCACAACTCGCGCTTCGGTCCCACCAGCCGCGTAGACAACAAATTGTGGATCGGACGGGGCAAGCTCTAGGGCAAGCCCCTAGACATTCTCTCCGTAGTCTTGGCCGCGGTCAGCGCGAGAAGGCAGAGTAGCCTGTGATCTCCCGTCCCAGGATGAGCTTGTGGATGTCCTGGGTTCCCTCGTAGGTGTACAGCGCCTCGACATCGGCGTGATGCCGGGCAACATGCTTGCCGACCAGGAGCCCGTCGCCACCGAGGAGTTCTCTCGCGTCGAGTACTACCTGGCGCGCCGCAGCCGCCGTGTGCAGCTTGGCGGCCGACGCCTGCGGCAGGGTGGCCTTGCCCTCTTCCTCCAGGCGGCCCAGCCGCCAGCACATGAGCTGCATGCTGGTGATATCGGCCAGCATGCGGGCCAGTCTCGCCTGGACGAGCTGAAAGCCAGCCAGCGGGTGGCCGAACTGCTCCCTGACCAGTGCATGGTCCCTTGCGATCTCATAGGCGGCGACGGCGTGCCCAAGCGCCTCCCAGCACACGTCCTGCCGGGCCCTGAGCATCAGCGGGGTGAGCGCTGCCCACGAGGTCGAGCCGGCCAGCCGGTTCTCTATAGGGATGCGCACCGCGGTAAGGGTGATCTCGGCATGCACGGCAGTACGGCAGGCTGTCTTGCCGTCAATGGCGACGGCATGCAGGCCCTCCACCGGCTGCTCGACCACGAAACCGCCAACCCGGCCGTCGGCGTCACGCGCCCACACGACCATGATGTCAGCGAAGGTCCCGTTGCTGATCCATCGCTTGACTCCGTCGATGACATAGGTGTCGCCGTCAAGGCTGGCCCGGGTTTCCAGCGAGGAGGCGTCGGAGCCGTGTCCTGGCTCGCTCATCGCAAACGCGCCGAGGGCGTCCATGGCGGCGAGCCCCGGCAGCCACCGGCTCCGCTGCTCAGCCGAGCCGAGCAGCCCGATCGATGTCATGGCCAGGCTGTGCCCGATGAAGAAGGCCCGGAGTCCTCCGTCAGCGCGGGCAAGTTCGGCCGCGACGAGGCCTTCGCCGACCGTGCTCAGTCCAGGGCAGCCATCGCCGTGCAGCGCGCCGCCGGCGATCCGCAGGCCCGCAAGCCCTGGTAAGAGGACGGCAGGGAACTCGGCGCGGTCCCAGTACTCGTTGATGACTGGCAGAACCTCACCATCGCAGAACTCCCTGACCCTGTCCCTGACGCTCCGCTCTGCTGGAGTGAGCAGGTCGTCCAGCAGGAACAGGTCTGTCGGCTTGGCGCGGTTATCGCGGCTCACAGGTGCCTCCGTGCTGCGGTTCCGATCCTTCCGCCACTGCGAGGCTTAACTGCCCGAGTGCTCCGGCCTGCTGCGACGCGCGCAGCGATCCCAGGTACGTCACGGCACCCAAGGCTACCGCTGCGGGCATCAGGATATTTCGCGGCGAAGCGAGTTGACGGCTACCAGCCACCCAGTGGCCAGATCGAACCAGGTTCTGCAGTCCGAATAAGCGCAGCGGGGATGTCACGAAGGTCGTAGTCTGGCCTGCCTATTTGGTGCGATGCGATGAATAGGCCTTATTCGGAATAATTGGCTCGTAGATTTTACGGTGGAGGGCTAAACACGTGATGAGTGGTGTCGACAATCAACAGCCGAGTGGTATGCCCTTGCATAAGTACCAGCATTATCAGCCGATATCGCTCAAGGACCGCACCTGGCCCGACAAGACACTAAGTCACGCGCCGATCTGGACCAGCGTGGACCTGAGAGACGGCAACCAGGCCCTCATAAACCCGATGGACATAGACCGCAAACGACGGATGTACGATCATCTTGTCGAATTAGGGTTCAAGGAAATCGAGGTAGGGTTCCCGCTCTCATGCCAGGCCGACTGGGATTTCACGCGTTACGTCATCGAGCACGATCTGGTTCCCGATGACGTGACGATCCAGGTCATGACCCCGGTTCGCGATGGGATGATTGAAAGCACGGTCACTGCCCTGCGGGGGGTGTCGCGGGCGATCCTGCAAATTTATCATCCGACATCGATCACGCAGCGTCGCGTCGTCTTGCGGATGAGCCGCGCCGAGGTCAAGAACCTCGCGTTGCAGGGGGCAGAGAGGGCACTCAAACTGCGGGATTCCCTGCCAGGCACGGAGATCTACCTCCAGTACGCGACGGAGTCTTACACCCAGACGGAGCCCGAATTCGCCCTGGAAGTCTGCAACGCCGTACTGGAAAGGTGGAATCCGGCCCCCGCGGACCAGGTGCGGGTCGTTTTCCCGACGACCGTCGAGTGTTTCCCGCCCCACGAGTTCGCCGACCGGATCGAGTGGATGAATCGCAACCTGCTCTACCGGGACGCGATCACTCTCACGCTGCATCCGCACAACGACCGGGGCTCCGGTGTGGCGGCGACCGAGCTGGCATTGCTCGCCGGCGCTCAACGGGTAGAAGGGACGCTGCTCGGCAACGGCGAGCGGGCCGGGAACGTCTGTCTCATCACGCTGGCGATGAACTTGTTCTCCCAGGGTATCGACCCCAAGCTCAACCTCACCGATCTGGACAAGACTCGCCGTGTCGTGGAGTTCTGCAATCAGCTCCCCGTGTCCGTCCGGCATCCGTGGGTCGGCGACTTCGTCTACACGTCTTTCGCGGGTTCGCACCAGGACGCGATTAGCAAAGGCCTGAACGCACGTGCCATGTCGGGCGTGGAGACCTGGGACGTGCCTTACCTGCCGGTCGACCCGCGCGACGTCGGCCGCGACTACCAGGCGCTGATACGCATCAACCGGCAATCGGGTAAGGGCGGGGTCGCGTACATCTTACGGAGCGAGTATGGCCTTGACCTGCCCCGTCGCTTGCAGATCGAGTTCGCTGCCGTCGTGCAGCATCAGGCTGATCAAGGCGGGGAGATCACCCCGCCGCAGATCTGGGAGGCATTCGCGAGCGAGTACCTGAGCAGCACAGGCGACGAGCCATCCGCTGCCCCGGTCGGTGCGGCGGGGGCGCAGGCCGCGCTTGACGAGCTCCTGCGCCCGCACGAGCTGACAGGTGTCGTACAGGACCTGCACTGTCAGCCTCCGGCGGAGCAACTCTCGACGGAATGGGTGGCCTACGCGGAAGTGGCGGCCGGCGGGGCGGTCCGCTGGGGGGTCGGGACGGCGGCCGCCCAGGGCGATGCCGTCGCACGCAGCCTGCGCTCGGCAGTCCGGCGGCTGCTGTTCGCGGCACAGGAGGCGTGATGGGAGACCCGGTTCGCTCGCACACGGGCCGGGCCGTTCCATTGCGCCGCAGGAGCGTCGACACCGACCAGATCATCCCGGCGGAGTTCTGCAAGCGGCTCGGCCGCACGGGGTACGCCGACACGCTGTTCTTCCGCTGGCGCGATGACCCGAATTATCCGCTGGCTAAACCCGAGTACGCCGGGGCCAGCGTGCTGGTCGCCGGACCGGAATTCGGCATCGGCTCGTCACGCGAACATGCCGTATGGGCACTTTGGGATTCCGGCTTCCGGGTGATCATCGCGCCATCGTTCGGCGACATCTTCCGGGCGAACGCGACCAAGAACATGCTGATCACCGCGCGCGTCGATGAGGACACTGTCGCCCAGCTTTGGGATCTGGCCGAAGATCTCCCTGAAACCGCCGTCACGGTGGACCTGACTGCCACCCGGCTGCAGGCCGGACCGCTCGTCAGAAGCTTTGAAATGGACAGCTACAGCAGGTGGCAATTGATAAACGGAATCGACGACATTGACTCCACGCTGCTGCACCAGAAGGCCATCGCCGAATACGAGGACCGTCGGCCCAGCTGGTTGCCCCGGGTTTCCAAGCCTGGGGACCCGGTAGGCATGGAGACAACCGCATGACACGCATTGCGAAACGCATGACGGGCATACAGCAGTCGGCGATCCGCAACGTGACCGCCCGTTGTGAGGCCGTCGGCGCCATCAATCTCGGCCAGGGACTTTGCCGAGTCGACCCGCCCGGGTCGCTGCTCAGCCATGCCGCGGACCGGTTCGCCGGGCTCGATCACTCCTATAGCTACGCGCAGGGTGATGTCGGCTTCCTTGACGCCATTGCGGCGAAACTCGCCAGAGATAACGGGATCGTCGCGGACCCGGCGAACCAGATCGTCGCCACCATAGGAGCAACCGGCGCGTTCACTGCGACGCTGGCGGCGCTCTTCGATCCAGGCGACGGCATCCTGCTGATCGAGCCGTATTATGGCTATCACCTCTCGGCCATCAAGCTCTTCGAACTGAACCCGGAACCTGTGCAGCTAACCGAGCCCGGCCTCCGGCTGGACCGGGATGCCCTGCGCGCGGCCGTGACCGAGCGCAGCCGCGCGATCGTCGTGTGTACCCCCGCCAATCCCAGCGGACGCCGCTTCGACCGCACTGAACTCGGTTATATCGCCGAACTCGCGCGGGAGCGTGACCTGCTCGTCATCACCGACGAGATCTACGAGTACATCTACTACAACCGGGCACCGCACCTGTCGCCCGCCACCGTTGACGGCCTAGCCGAACGGACGGTGACCATCTCGGGCCTGTCCAAGTCCTACAGCATTCCGGGGTGGCGGCTCGGCTATGCCACGGCCTCCGCCGAGCTGCTGGCCCCGATCCGGGCCGCGGCAGACACCCTCATGGTCTGTGCACCGACGCCGTTGCAGCAGCTCGGGATGCACGCGCTGGGTCTGCCCGACTCGTACTACCGTGAGCTGCGCGCCACGTATGACGCCAAAAGGAGGAGGATCGCCGACGCGTTCGCCTGTGCGGGGCTCGCCCCGAACGAGCCAGAAGGCGCTTATTACCTGCTCATCGACTGCTCGGCGCTTGGGGTCCAGACGGGCTGGGAGGCCGCCGACTACCTACTCGACCACGTCGGCATAGGCGCGGTCCCAGGGGAGGCGTTCTACCTGAACGATGTGGGAAAGCCTTTCGTGCGCGCGTGCTTCTCGGTCAAGGAAAAGGAAATCGATGACGTCGTGCGACTGCTCGAGAAGGCTAGCTTGTGAGAAGCGGCACCGTTGCTTAGACGCCTCTGAATCGGCACCCACGATGCTTATTGCCCGTTACCTGAGCTGACCAAGGACCGCCCGCGTCGCATCCGCCGTGGTCGCCACGCCGCCGATGTCCCGGGTACGAATGCCAGCTGCGAGCGCGCCTTCCACCGCATCCTCGAGTGCCGCCGCCTCCGTGGGCAGCCCGAGGCCGTACCGCAGCAGCAGGGCCGCCGAAAGGATCGCCCCGTAGGGATTGGCGACGCCCTGACCCGCGATGTCGGGGGCTGAGCCGTGCACGGGTTCGTAAAGTCCGCCGAGCGGCTTGGTCATGGGCTCGGCGGGGCTGCCAGCCAGGCTGGCGCTCGCCATCATGCCAAGGGAACCGCTGATCGGCGCGGCGGCGTCGCTCAGAATGTCACCGAACATGTTTTCCGTGATGATGACGTCGAACCGGCGAGGAGTGCTGACAAGCGCCATCGCCCCCGAGTCAACGAGCAGGTGGTCTAACCGCACGCCTGGATATTCCGCCGCGCCGAGCGCCGTAAGGACGTCACGCCACAGCCTCGAAGTCTCCAGCACGTTCGCCTTGTCGATCGAGGTGAGCCGCGCCGGGCGGCGCCGCGAGTGCGCCCGCGTACGGGCTAGCTCGAACGCTACGCGGGCAACGCGTTCGATCTCTCCCGCTGTGTAGACGCACGTGTCGAAGGCCAGGCGGTCGGCCCCTGTGCCGCGCAGACCGCGCGTTCCGGCGTAGAGGCCGCCGGTCAGCTCCCGGACGATCACCAGATCAGCGTCCTTGACGGTCTCGGTACGATACGGTCCCATGTCTGACAGTGCGGGCCACGCCCGCACGGGCCGGATGTTGGCATAGAGCCCGAGAGCCGCGCGCAGGTCGAGCAGCCCCTGGCCGGGCCGGGGTGCAGCCGGATCGGTGGGCTGGTGGGCGGTGCCGACCGCACCGACAAGCACGGCGTCGGCGGACCGGCACGCGTCGAGGACCTCGTCCGTGAGGGGCAGTCCCGTCAGTTCGATCGATGCGGCGCCGAATGGAAATGCGCTGAACTCCAAGGAGCCGACAGCTCGCAGTACTTCGACGGCGGAGTTGACGACCTCAGGCCCTACCCCATCACCCGGCAGCGTGACAATACGAGGGGACATTGTCGGCTGTCTGGTCAGGGGGTCGCAGGCAGGTCGCTGGGGGCTGCTAGACGTCCGACGACCGCGGTGGCCGCGGCGACCGAAGGTGACACCAGGTGGGTGCGCGCCCCGGTACCCTGACGTCCCTCAAAGTTCCGGTTGGACGTCGAGGCGCTGCGCTCGCCGACGGTCATGCGGTCCGGGTTTACCCCGATGCACATCGAGCACCCGGCGGAGCGCCACTCGGCGCCTGCCTCCATGAAGACCTGGTCGAGTCCCTCACTCTCGGCTTGGCGTTTCACCTGCATGGACCCTGGAACCACCAGCATGCGCATCCCGTTGACGATCTTGCGGTGCCGCAGCACCTCGGCCGCCGCGCGCAGATCCTCGATGCGGCCGTTGGTGCAGGAACCGATGAAGACGGTGTCGATAGGGATGTCGCGCATCCGCGTGCCCGGTGCCAGGCCCATGTAATCCAGCGCTCGGCTCACAGCTTCCTGCTGGGCGGGGTCGGTGAAGGAGGCCGGGTCGGGAATCGCGCCGTCGAGCGCTGTCGCCTGGCTGGGGTTGGTGCCCCAGGTAACAAAGGGGCTCAGGGTGGCGGCATCCAGCCAGACTTCCTGGTCGAAGGCAGCATCGTCATCTGTCCGGATTTCCGCCCAGTAAGCGCAGGCTTTGGCCCATTCGTCGCCCTTGGGCGCGTAGCGGCGATCCTTGAGAAAACTAAAGGTGATCTCATCGGGTGCGATCACCCCCGCCCGGGCGCCGGCCTCTATTGACATGTTGCAGATGGTCATCCTGGCTTCCATGGAAAGGGCCCGGATGGTACTGCCCCGGTACTCGATGACATGGCCTTGGCCGCCGCCGGTCCCGGTCTTGGCTATGACGGCGAGGATGATGTCCTTGGCGGTGACTCCCGGCCTCAGCGGGCCCTCGACCGTCACCGCCATATTCTTGAAGGGGCGCAGCGGCAGCGTCTGCGTGGCCAGGACATGCTCGACTTCGCTTGTGCCGACCCCGAATGCTAGCGAGCCGAAGGCACC
>JASHUI010000214.1:0-9520 GCA_030040095.1 Streptosporangiaceae bacterium
GCGGCCCGCGACCGCGGCGGCCACGCGCAGGTTGAGCAGGGCGGCGCCGCACGCGATGTGCACGGCCCGGCCGGCCGGATCGCTGACCTGCAGCATCCGGTCGGGGTCCGCGCGCAGCTCGATAGTGTCCTGGCTGACCTTGAACCGCCACGGCTGCGTGTTGTGCATGGAAGGCGCCGCGGTCGCCGCGTCCAGCAGTTCGTGGACCAGCCGCCGGGGCAGTTCCCTCGACGCGGCCGGCCGCGAGGCCTGACGCGTGTCCGCATTTGCCACAAGGTCAAGCATGATCGGCGCCGCGACGGCCGGGTAGGGACCTACGTCCCGCCGCGGTTCGACCGGGTGGCCGACATTCCGGTTATTCGCGGACGTAGGTGCCGGGAGCCGGTCCCAGCGGCGGGTACTGGCGGCTGCCCGGCTTGCCCGGAGCCGGCCGATCCGGGCCGGAACGCTGGATTAGCCACTCGGCCCACTTCGGCCACCACGACCCCTCGTGCTCGGCCGCGGCCGAGAGCCACCGGTCCGGATCTTGAGCGTTCGGCGCCGCATCCCGGTAGCCGTATCTGGCGGTCTTAGCCGGATTCACGAAAGACTGGATGTGGCCCGACTTGACCACCACCATTTCCTTGCGGCCGCCCAGCACCTGTGTCGAGTCGTAGCACGCCCGCCACGGCGTGATGTGATCGGTGTACCCCGCCACGTGAAAGCTGTCGCAGTCGACCTTGGCCAGGTCGATGGGGGTGCCGAGGACACTGATCGCGCCCGCCCGGGCCGCCTTGCGTTCCACGAGCATCTCGCTGACCTCGGCGGCCAGCCGGGCCGTTATGGCCGTGGCGTCGTCGTTCCAGGCCAGGACGTCGAAGGCGGGCGGGTCCTCGCCAAGCAGCCAGCCGCTGACCAGGTAGTTGAAGACCAGGTCGTTCGGACGCAGCCAGGCAAACGAGGTCCGCAGCGCGCTGCCGGGGAAGACCTGCCCGGCCGCCGCGGCCTCCTGCAGCAGGGCGAGCGATCCTCCGCCGGCCATCCAGCCCACGATGTTGGGATGCTCGCTGGTCAGCATCGTGACGATGAACGTCGCCGATCCCGCCGAAGTGTCGCCCTTGGCGGCCAGGTAGCCGAGAGCCAGCGCCGCGGTGATCCCCCCGGCGCACAGCCCCAGCCAGTTGACGGTCTGGCTGCCGCAGATGCTCCGGACGACCTCGGCCGCCCGGATCTGCGCGCCGAGATAGTCGTCGGCTCCCCAGCGCCCGTGTCCGAGCCCGGGGCGGGGATTCCGCCAGACGATCATGAAAACCTGGATGCCCTGGGCGACGGCGTACTCGACCATGCTCCGGCCGGGAGCCAGGTCGAGCACGTAGTAGCGGTTCAGCTCCGGCGGCACCATCAGCAGCGGATGGCTCCGGACGGTCGCGGTAGCCGGCGCGTACTGGAGCAGCTCGAAGATCTCGTCGCGGTACACCACGGTTCCGGGAGTGCAGGCGAGGGTCTCGCCGACGGGGAACGGCCCGCGATTGACCATGCTCGGCATGCCGCCCCTGGCGAGGTCGCGGAGCATGTTCCGGGCACCGCGGAGCACCGACTGGCCGCCGGTCTCGAACGCCCGCTTGACCGCGAGCGGGTTGGTGAGCAGGTAGTTCGTCGGCGAGAGCGCACCTGTGATGATGTTCGTCAGGTAGGCCGCCCTGGCCCGCCGCTCCCAGGGGCCGTCGACCGCGGCGACCATGCGCCCGGCCCACTCCTCGTACAGCCGGTAGCTTTGGCCAAGCCGGTGGTACAGCGGGTTCTCCCGCCAGGTCGCGTCGTGGAACCTCGGATCTTTCTCGTCGAAGCCGAGGTCCGACCGGCCAAGCCCGATCTTCAGCAACTCACCAGCCAGCCAGGGCAGTTCGCGGGCGGCCGCCGCCGGATTGACCAGGTCAGCGGCGGCCTCGAGCAACAGGCGGGCGGTCCCTGCGTGGCCTGCCGCGCCGGGACGGACAGATCCGAGCGCGACGTCGTCGGGACCGTCCATAACCCCTCCCGGATATCACGGCCGGTGACACCAATCTGACCGGCTGATGATGCCCGGTCAAGCGCGGCAGCGGACCGGGACGTTGGTCACGAAGACCAGGGCTAAGGGCTCTGCCCGGCCGGCCTGGCCAGGGTCAGTCTGCCTCCCAGCGAGAGGAGGTGAGCGACGTGACCAGCGAGGCTCAGCACACCGCGACCGGCGTCCCGGCGCAGGAGGCGGTGACGATCCCGGCCGATCAGGTCAGCTACCTGATCACGACGGCAGCACGTGCGCCGTCGGTTCATAACACCCAGCCGTGGCGGTTCAGGGTCGAGCCGACCGCCATCGAGCTGTACGCCGACCCGCGCCGCAAGATCCATACCGACCTGGCGGGCCGGGAAATGCTCATCAGCTGCGGTGCCGCGCTGTTCGGGCTGCGGCTCGCGGTGCGGTCGCTGGGATACCAGCCCCTCGTCGAGTTGCTCCCCGAGCCCGGTCGGCTGCGGCTGCTGGCCCGGGTCAGGCTGGGCCCGGCCGCGCCCATGACCCAGTCCGAGCGCCGGATGATGGAAGCGCTGCCGCACCGGCATACGCACCGTGGCCCGTTCGCGGCCGAGCCGCTGCCGGACGGAGTCGTCGTCGGGCTGCAGCACGACGCTCGCGCCGAAGGCGCCACACTGGCGCTCGTCGAGCCCGCGCTCACCTACCAGGCGCTCGCGGACATCGTCAGCTCGGCCAGCCGGAGGCAAGACCTGGACCCGGTCGCCAGGGCGGAGATCCGGCGCTGGAGCCGGTCCGCGGCCAGCACGGCCCGAGATGGCGTCCCGGCCCAGGCGTTCCCCTATCGGCCCGGCCGCCAGCGCGGGCGGCTGCGTCAGCGCGATTTCGACCTGGGCCGCGGACTCGGCCTGCTCGCCACCGGCGGGCCTCCGGCAGCGGTTACGGCGGTCCTGGTGACCAAGGGTGATGGCCGGGCCGACTGGCTGCGAGCAGGCCAGGCGCTGCACCGGCTGCTGGCGCACGCCGCTGAGCGCTGGGTCTTCGCGAGCCTGTACACCCAGCCGCTGCAGGCGGCCGCGATCCGCTCGCTGATCCGCTCCCGGCTGGCGCTGCCCGGATCTCCGCAGATGCTGCTCCAGCTCGGCCTGGCCCGCACCACACAAGCCACCGCGCGCCGTCCGCCGGACGAGCTGATCGAGCCGTGACCTCGTCCCGGCCGTGCCCCCGGCCGTGTCCGGCCTGCCCGGCCGCCGTGGTCAGCGCTATTCGCGCGGATAGCTGAGCCGGTCGCGCAGCGCCACTACGCCCTCCAGGTGGCGCAGCGCCTCGAGCAGGCCCAGCGCGTCGCCGCGCCGGTCGACCGATCCGGTCACGGTGACCACGCCCGATCGCACTGTCACGACGAACATCTCCGGATCGAGCCCGAACTCACCGGCGATGAGGTCCTGGACCACGTCATCCCAGATGTCCGAATCGGGACGCTCGAAGACGCTGAGCACGTCGGCCCGGCTGATGATCCCGCACAACCTGCCGTGGCCGTCGACCACCGGCAGCCGCTTGACCCGGTGTGACTGCATCCGCCGGGCGGCATCGGCGACGGGCGCGTCCTGGTCGATCGTGATCGGGGGCGCGGTCATGATCTCGGCCGCGGTTACGCCTCCGGCCTTGAGCCGCTCGGCACGCCGTTCCCTGAACCTGGCCGGGCCCGCCGGGACCGCTTGAGCGGCCTCCTTGATCAGCAGGTCCGCCTCCGATACCACCCCGATGACCCGGCCGGCGGCGTCGATGACCGGAAAGGCGCTGACCCGCCGGCGGCGCAGGACCATGACGATTTCCTTGAAATCCGCGTCTTCTCGGACCGCCACCACGCTGGTGGTCATGACGTCTTTGACCGTTGTCGACTTCACGCTGCCCACCTCCGCCCAGTGGTTCTCATTCCAGCGTGCGGGCACCGCCAGGCGCTGCGGCCTGACGGCCCACGGTCCGCGGACTTCCGGCCCTGACGGCGAGGGCCAACGTCACGCCCGCTGCAAGCCCGGCATGCCAGGGCCGTCCGCGCGCCGGGCTCGGTAGACTCCACGCCGCAGGCATGTCGCCGCCCGATTGGACCAGGCCGATGCGGCAATCATCCAGGATCTCCGTCGCTGCCGCGACGACTCCTATGCTCGTGGCGGCTCGTCTGCGCCCGGCGCGTGGCCATGGCTGACGACGCCTTCCCGGTCGAGCGGACCGGCGGCCAGGCGGTCGTGATGCTTCCCGAGCACATCGACGTGTCCAACGTGGCCCGGCTGCGTGAGCAGCTGCTATCGGAGATCAACCGCGGTGTGGCGGTGCTGATCCTGGATATGAGCGCCACGCAATCGTGCGATCACGCCGCCGTCGAAGCCGTCGCGCGGGCCCATCAGCGGGCATCGGTCAGCGGGACGCAGCTGAGGCTGGTGGTGACGGCGCCGGTGGTCAGGCGCGTTCTCACGATCGAGGGACTCGATCGGCTGGTCTCCATCTACCCGTCGCTGGAGGCGGCGATGGCGGCGGGGACGCCGGGCCGCAACGGCGCCGTTGCCCCCTGGGCCAGGGCTCAGGCCACCGGCCGTCCGGCGAGCGCCCCGGCGGCCCGGCCCGGCGCCCAGGCCATCACCCCGGCCGTCTTGTGGCAGCTGATCGACGCCCTGGGCGACGGGCTGGCCCTGACCGCCAAGGGCGGGGAGATCGTCCTGGTCAACCGCAGGTGCGCGGAGATGTTCGGATACGCGCGCGAGGATCTGGCGGGGCGCCCGATCGAGACCCTGGTGCCGGCCAGCCTTCAGGCGGTCCACCGCGAATACCGGATCGCCTTCGAGCAAACACCCCGGGCGCGCCCGATGGGCGGAAGGGCCCGGCTGGTCGGATTGCGCCGGGACGGGGCGACCTTCCCGGTGGCGATCAGCCTCAGCCCGGTGCCCACCGCGAACGGCCAGTTCATTCTCGCCGTCATCCGCGACGCCACCGAGACCGGGCGCCGCGACGATCTGGCCGACCTGGCCCGGGCCGCCGTTGCCGAGCAGACCCAGCGCGACCGCGAACTGCTCGACCGGGTGGTGCACGGCCTGTTCCAGGTCGGGCACAGCCTCCAGGCGGCGGTTGACCTGCCCAGCGACGTGGCCCGCGAACGCATCACGACGGCGCTGAGCCAGCTGGACGACACCATCCACGAAATCCGCGACTACGTCTTCAACGACCTGGGCCAACGATCCCCGCCGCCGGGGTGACCGGGCCCGGCCAGGCGCCCTGAACCGCGTTCCCTCACCCGGGCAGGAAGGGGATCTTTGGCGCGCCGCCTGGGACCTTCGGCCCTGGGGGAGCGGCCCGCCGGACGGTTACCTAACCGCATGTTCCTCTCCGCTGAACGGGTGCTGGGTATCGCCATCGGCGAGGCGCGGCCGAGGCTGGCCAGCCTGGTCCGTGACGGCTCCCTCAGCGATACCTCGGACTCCGCTTACCAGGGTGGCCTGGATCAGCTGCGGGTCGGCCCGATGGGCGACCTGCCGGTCGCGTCCCGGCTGGTGCGCGTCCAGATGCTGGACCCGGTGTACCGCGACGAGACCATGACCGTCGGCCTGCGCTGGGAGGCGATCGGTGTTACCGGAGGCCTGTTCCCGGTGCTGGATGCGGACATCGTGCTGAGCCCCGGCGACGGCCGGTCCACCCGGCTCGCTCTGACCGGCTGCTACCGTCCGCCGCTCGGTGCCCTTGGTGCCGGGCTGGACCGGGTGCTCCTGCACGCCGTGGCCGAACTCACCGTGCGGTCCTTTGTGAATGGCCTGGCCAGGTACCTTGAGGACCGTCAACCCGCCGCCGAGTGGACGTCTGCGCCGGGAGTCGCCGGACCGCAGACCGCACTCGGCTGAGTTCGGCTGAGCGCTCGCGCGCCCGGCTGGGGAGCCGGTGCCGCCCACCTGATCACCCGCGCCGACCCGACGACCCGCGCTCACCTGACGACCCGCGCTCACCTGACGACCCGCGCTCACCTGACGAACCGCGCCCACCTGACGACCCGCGCCCACCTGATCACCCGCGCCCACCTGATCACCCGCTTGGATCGCTCCGCGATCACTCCGCGATGATGGCGACCGGCCCGCGCGCGTGGTGCAGGACCGCGTGCGTGACCGCGTTTGTCCCCGGGCGGGGCCCGTCGCGCGGCGCGTCCCGGCCCAGGACGATCAGGTCGGCGCGGGCCGAGAACCCGGCCAGGATCCGGCCGGGCTGAGCGTGCACAACGTCCTCGATGACCTCGACCTCCGGGTACTTCTCCCGCCAGAAGCTCAGCAGATCGGCCAGCCACTGGGTCGCTTCGGACGTGACATCGGTGGCGCTGGCCCAGGGCCGCTCGGTCCCGGTGCGCCGCATCTCGGGCGGGGACGACTGCCAGGCATGCACGACCCGCAGGCGCGCCCGGCGAAGCGCCGCCTCCTCGAACGCGAAGCCGATCGCCCCGGGCTGGTCCGGGTCTCGCACGCCGACGACGACCTCCCGGTGCACGGCCATGGTTCCCTGACGGACCACTACCACGGGGCACTCGGCGTGCGTGGCCACATAACGGCTCACCGAGCCGAGGACCAGCGCCGCGAACCCGCCACCGCCGCGCGAGCCGACCGCCAGAATCGAGGCGTGCTCCCCGGCCTCACACAGGGCCTCGGCCGGCGGACCGGGCCGCAGCGCGGTTCTGATCGCGAGACCCGGCTCGATCCCGGCGGCGCGATCGGCCGCCGTGGCCAGGGCGTGCTCGAATGAGCGGACCATCGCGTCCGCGACCGCGCCCGGCGTGCTTCCCGCGATCCGCTGCCAGGCCATCAGCGGCGGCGGCGTCGGCACCGCGATGATCTGCAGCGTGGCGTCGCGCGTCGTGGCCTCGCGGGCAGCCCATTCCACCGCGTACAAGGACTCGTCGGAACCGTCCGTTCCGACGACGATGGCGTCTTGTTCCATGGCCGTACTCCTCGCCCGATCTGCCCGGCCGTAGCGCATCGGCCAGGGTGGCCAAGCTTCGGCGCGAGCGTGGCCGGCCGGCAGGCGCCGCGGCAGAGGCGTTCGGCAGGGCCGGCGGTGCCGTTGGTCCCGCGGCCGGGGCTGAAGGTCCCGCCGGGTTCTGGACGTTCGGGTCTGCACCGCGGCCGGCGGACGCGGTGCTATGGAAGGGCGAACGGCTCCCGGGAGCGAGGAGGTGACCGTGATGAAGGCGACCACCGTCAAGGACATCATGACCACCAGCGTGGTGGCCGTGCGCGAGGAAGCCAGCTTCAAGGAGATGGTCGCGGCCCTGCGCGACCGCCGCATCAGCGCCTTCCCGGTCCTCGACGCCGTCGACCGCGTCATCGGCGTGGTGTCCGAGGCAGATCTGCTGGCCAAGGAGGCCAGCATCGCGCCCGGCCGGCATCTGCGGCGCCCCCGGGAGCGGGCAAAGGCGGTCGGCGTCACCGCCGCCGAGGTGATGACGGCTCCCGCGGTAACGGTCGGCCCGGACGCCCCGGTCGCGGAGGCGGCGGCGCTCATGCAATCGCGCCGGGTCAAGCGGCTGCCGGTGGTAGACGGCCAGGGCCGGCTGCGCGGCATCGTCAGCCGGGCGGACCTGCTCGCCGTGTTCGAGCGCCCCGATCACGAGATCAGGGATGAGGTGGTCAAGGGGGTCATCGTCGGCGAGTTCGACCTGGATCCCGAACTGTTCGTGGTGACCGTGCGTTCTGGGCTGGTCACCATCACCGGATCGGTGGATCTGCGCGCCGACGCGCTTGCCTTGCTCGACGCCATCCGCCACCTGGAGGGCGTTGTCACGCTCAGGGACCGGCTCAGCTACCCCGCCGCCTGAGCCGCGCCAGTCGGGCCGCGCCGGTCCGAGCCGCGCCAGTATGAGCCGCGCCAGAGGGAGCCCAGGCCAAAGGCCCCGGCTCCCTGGACGGAACGTCCCTGAACGAGGGCCAAGCGGGCGGCGGAGGGTGCCGACCTGCTGGCGTCATAGCCACGGCGGGTTCGGGGAAGCGTTGCTGGGCTCGGTAGGTCAAGTACTGCGTCTATCATGCGGGTTGTCCGGTGGTTGTATGCGTGGTCAGCCGGGCGACTGACCGGCGGCAGCGGGGCGTGACCGGTACCGGTGTCGCGGAGAAGGCCTCGGCGGTGGTGGGCAGATCCCGCCTGACCGGTCTAGGGTGGCGGTAGCGGTGCGCCGGCGGGGCGGGCGTAAGGAAAGCAAGGTGTTAGCGGTTGATGAGTGACGCAGGTCGGCCCGCGGCAGACGGGCAGGCGGCGGGTGAGCGCCGGATCGGCGTGTTCCTGCTTGACGACCATGAGATCGTGCGGCGCGGGGTCCGGGAGCTGCTGGAGGCCGAGCCGGATATCGAGGTGGTAGGGGAGGCCGGGACCGCAGAGTCCGCGCTGGCTCGGATTCCGGCGTTGCGGCCGGACGTTGCGGTGCTGGACGTGCGGCTGCCCGATGGGGACGGGGTGAGCGTGTGCCGGGAGATCCGGTCGCGGTTGCCCGAGGTGGCGTGTTTGATGCTGACCTCGTTCGGCGACGATGAAGCGTTGTTCGACGCGATCATGGCGGGCGCCGCGGGGTATGTGCTGAAGCAGATCCGCGGGACCGATTTGGTCGGGGCGGTGCGAGCGGTGGCGTCGGGTCAGTCGCTGCTGGATCCGGAGGCGGCCAGCCGGGTGATGCGGCGGATGCGGGATCAGGCGGGGCGGTCGGATCCGCTCGCGGGGTTGACCGGACAGGAACGGCGGATTCTGGAACTGATCGGTGAGGGGTTGACGAACCGGCAGATCGGCGAGCGGATGTTCCTGGCGGAGAAGACGGTGAAGAATTACGTGTCAGGGCTGTTCGCCAAGCTGGGAATGGAGCGCAGGACCCAGGCCGCGGCGTACGCGGCCCGGGTCTTCGAGGACCACGATCCCGCGCAGCAGGGCCACCCGGAGCGCTGACGCCGCCCCCGGGCGCCCGCGGCGGGGTTAGCGGACCACCAGCACGGGCCGGTCGGCCAGGTGGATGACCTTGTGCGCGGTGCTGCCCAGGACCAGCCCGGCCAGATCGCCCCGCCCGCGCGACCCCATGACGATGACGCTGACGTCCAGGTCCTTGGCGTCCTCGGTGATCTCCCTGGCGGCATACCCGTAAATGGTGCTGCGCACCACGCCGTGTGCCTTGATGCCCGCCTTGGTCAGCTCGTCCACGGCCGCGTCGACCTGCGCCTGTGCTTCATCGCTCGTCTCGGTCTCGATCAGGCCGGCCCTCGGCATGACCTCGCGCTCGCGCAGGTGCAGGACCCATACCTCGCCGTGGGACAGCGACGCCAGGTCCCGGGCCGCGCCGAGCACGCTCTCGGTGGCGTTTGAATGATCGATAGCCACCAGTATCTTCTCGTACATCGGTCCTCCTATTTCCGACCTGGCTCACCATTCCCCCTATACCCGATAATGACGGCCGCTAGGCACCCCTTCCCAGGGCCGAAAGTCCCTTAACGCCCAGGTCGGCGGGCCAGGACGCACAGCCGGCGGCGGCCC
>JASHUI010000215.1:0-8586 GCA_030040095.1 Streptosporangiaceae bacterium
TGACCGCGGTCTCGTTGACGATCGCGATCGGCGTGGACTCGTGGTCGACGACCACGAGCGCGCGCGCCTGCGCCTCGTCCGCCCGCCGGATCGCCTCGGCCAGCGGGATGTTCCCCGGGATCGCGATCGCCCGCCGCGCGAGCCTGCGGGCCTGCAGGCCGGGCAGCCGGTCGCGCACCTTGGCCGCGCGGATGGCCTGCCCCGAGCTGATCCACATGAACACGGCGATGATGGCCAGCCAGAGCACGTAGGTATTGGACACGCTCAGCCTGGTGCCGGGCACCGCGAACGGCGCCACGATCAGCAGCACCGCCAGCCCGCGGCCGGCCCAGGCGGCCGCGATCGTGGCCTGGCCGGGGCGCTTGGTGATCTTCCACAGGCCGGCCCGCAGTATCCGGCCGCCGTCCAGCGGCAGGCCCGGGAGCAGGTTGAACGCGCCGACCACCAGGTTGGCGAGGATCAGCTGGAAGATCAGGTCCCGGGGGATCCCGCCGGGGTCGAAGGCGGCGATCAGGCCGACGCCGACGCCCGCCAGGGCCAGCGAGGTCAGCGGCCCGGCCACGGAGACCGCGAACTCCCGGCCCGGCGTGGGCGGCTCCTGCTCGATCTCGGAGAACCCGCCGAGCGGGTACAGCAGGATCCGGCGCACGGTCAGCCCGAAGGCCCGCGCCACCACGCAGTGGCTCAGCTCGTGCACCAGCACCGATGCGTACAGCAGCACGACGAACGCGGCCGCCACCGCGTACCGGACCGTGGTCGAGCGGATCGAGTGCAGGTCACCGGCGTAGAACACGACCACAAGGCCCGCCACGAGGAACCAGTACGGCGAGATGTACACGGGGACGCCGAACGGCCTCGCGACGACGATGCCGTACCTGGCATCGCGCCGGGGACGCTGCTGAGGCGAGTCACCGGGCTGCTCTGGGCTCATGCCTGACACGTACCCGATGCTACGTCCTGGGCGGCGCTTTCCAAGGACGTGCGGGCCGGGAATCGGCGGCGCCGGCAAAAGCGCCAAAGGCGGCCAACTGTCGGTGCCGTCCCCTAGTGTGTCGGAGAATGGGGAACGAAGCCACGGCCGGATCTTCCGGCGCGCAGCCCCGCCCGGCCGGCGGCGACGCCGGGGCGGGCGCGCAGCCTTCGCTCTCGCCGTCGCGGGCCGGCGACTTCCTGACCTGCCCGCTGCTGTACCGGTTCCGGGTGATCGACCGGCTGCCCGAGCCGCCGAGCCCGGCCGCCGCCCGCGGCACCCTGGTTCACGCGGTCCTGGAGCGGCTGTTCGACGAGCCGGCCCCGTCCCGGACGCCGCACACCGCCCAGGCCATGCTCGTGCCGCAGTGGGACCGGCTGCTCGCCGAGGAGCCGGAGCTCGCCGGGCTGTTCGACGGCGATGCTGAGCGCAGCGCCTGGCTCGCCGGGGCCAGGGACATGCTAGACCGCTACTTCACGCTGGAGGACCCCACCAGGCTGGAGCCCAGGCACCGGGAGCACGCCGTGGAGGCGCAACTGGAGTCCGGCCTGCTGCTGCGGGGCTACATCGACCGGCTCGACGTCGCGGCGGGCGGCGAGATCCGGATCGTCGACTACAAGACCGGCAGCGCCCCCAGCGAGGAGTTCGAGGCGCGGGCCCTGTTCCAGATGAAGTTCTACGCCGTGGTGCTGTGGCTGACCCAGCAGCGGGTGCCCAAGCTGCTGCAGCTCATATACCTGGGCAACGGCGAGATCGTCCGGTACGAGCCGGACGAGTCGGACCTGCGCGCCACGGTCAGGAAGATCGAGGCGCTGTGGCTGGCCATCGAGCGGGCCCGGTCCACCGGCGACTGGCGCCCCCGCCCCGGCAAGCTCTGCGCCTGGTGCGCGCACCAGGCGATATGCCCGGCCTTCGGCGGCACTCCACCGCCGCTCCCGGAACTGCCCGCGGCAGCAGGCGGGCCCGCGCTGGTCCAGGTTCCGGCCCAGGCCGAGGCGGCCTCCGGCCTGGCCGCCGAGCGCACCCGCTGAGATATCCGGGCCTGCCCAGGACGGCTTCCCCGCCGGCAGCCGGGAGGCGGCGCGTTCCGGCCGAACAGGACGTCAGTTGATGCCGCGGCGGCGCAGGATCTCCATCACGTCGTCGTCGAGGCCGTCGTCGGCCCCGGCGCCCGGCCCGGCCCGCTTGGCCGGCTTGGCCGCGCCCACCTGGGCCACCGCGCGGCTGCCCGGCCCGGCGGCGGCCTGGGCCTTGCCGCCCGCCGCGGCCTGCTGCTTGAGTTCCTTCTTCCGCTCCCGCCGCTTCTTCGAGGACAGCAGCGGGATCCCGCCGGACACCAGGAAGATCACCGCGGCCAGCGCGAACAGGATCACGCCGGCATAGGTCCTGGGCGAGAACACGAACGCGCTGGAGAACTGCACGATCGCCGAGCCGATCCGGCCGACCAGCACGATCGAGCCGGTCAGATAGAGCGCGAGCGGCAGCAGCGACCAGGCCACGGCCCTGATGCCGCGCCTGAGCCCACGGCGCCGGAACGTGAGCCAGGACAGGACGAGCCCGGCGGCGGTCAGCCCGACACAGATGGGGAACCAGGTGATGCTGTTCCAGGTATTCATGGCCGCCTCCCTCGTCTCATGGTACGAGATCGCGCAGCATGGCCAGGCTGACCTGGCTGAGCGACCCGGCCACCACCCGGCCGGGCCTGGGCAGGATCGGCACCAGGCTCGGCACCGCGATCAGCCCGCAGCCCGCGGCCTCGGCCGAGGCAACGCCGTTGGGCGAGTCCTCGAGCGCCACGCACCAGCGCGGATCGGCGCCCAGCCGCCGCGCCGCCAGCAGATAAGGCTCCGGGTCCGGCTTGCCCCGGATCACATCGTCCGCGCAGACCGTCGCGTCGAAGGTCACACCCAGCCGCAGCAGCACGGCGTCCATGATCGGGCGCTCCGAGGAGGTGACCAGGGCGTGCGGCACGCCCGCGGCTCGGACCTCGGCCAGCAGGTCCCCCGCCCCCGGCAGCGCGGTCAGCGGCCGCGACATGAGCAGCGAGGTCATGCCGTCCACCAGCCACCGGCCGACTTCCTCGCGGCTGGCCGGCCGGACCGCCCGGTCCAGCAGGTAAGAGACCGTGCGCGGCAGCGACCCGCCGATCAGGGCGCGCTGGTCGGCCTGGCTCCACTGGCCGTCCAGCCGGGCCATGACCGCGCACTCGACCTCGAACCACAGCGGCTCGGAGTCGACCAGCAGCCCGTCCATGTCGAACAGCACGCCCTGCAGCTCGCTCCGGCCCGGGGGCGCGGACGGGGCCGACTCGATCGGCTCGGCAGACTCCATGGCTCGGCCGGCTCAGGTGCTGAAGTAGCTGGCTTCGGGATGATGGGTGATCAGCGCGTCGGTGGACTGCTCCGGGGCCAGCTGGAACTCCTCGGACAACGTGACCCCGATCCGTTCGGGCGCGAGCAGCCGGACCAGCTTGGCCCGGTCCTCCAGGTCCGGGCACGCTGGGTAGCCGAACGAGTACCGGCAGCCCTGGTAGCGGACCTTGAGTATGTTGTCCAGGTCGCCGGGGTCATCGGCGGCGATGCCCAGCTCGCCCCGGATCCGGCTGTGCCAGTACTCCGCCAGCGCCTCGGCCAGCTGGACGGACAGCCCGTGCAGCTCCAGGTACTCGCGGTAGGCGTCCTTCGCGAACAGCTCGGCGGTCGCCTCGCTGATCTTCGCCCCGACGGTGACCAGCTGGAACGCGACCACGTCGGTCTCGCCCGATTCGCGGGACCTGAAGAAGTCGGCCAGGCACAGGTGCCGGTCGTGCCGCTGTCTGGGGAAGCTGAATCGCTCCCGCTCGTTCCCGCTCTCGTCCAGGACGACCAGGTCGTCGCCCTCGCTGACCGCCGGGAAGTACCCGTAGACGACCCCGGCGTCCAGCAGGCCCTCGGTCTGGACGCGGTCCAGCCACATCCGCAGCCGCGGCCGGCCCTCGGTCTCGACCAGCTCGGCGTAGGACGGCCCGCCGTCGCCCCGCGACGGCTTGAGGCCCCACTGGCCCATGAACGTGGCCCGCTCGTCGAGGAAGGCCGCGTAGTCGGCAAGCTGAACGCCCTTGACGACGCGGTGGCCGAGAAACGGCGCGGCCGGCACCGGGTTGTCCGCCGCCACGTCGGACCGGGCGGGCATGGCCTCGGGCTCGGTCAGCCGCAGCCGGGACCCGGCCGGAGCCCGGCGTTCCCGCAGCGTCGGCAGCCCCGCCCCCGCTTCCCCGCGCTTGATCGCCATGAACGCGTCCATCAGCCGCAGGCCCTCGAAGGCGTCACGGGCGTAGCGGACCTCGCCCTCGAACAGGCCGGCCAGGTCCTGCTCGACGTAGGCCCGGGTCAGCGCGGCGCCGCCCAGCAGCACCGGCCACCGGTGGGCCAGCTGCCGCGAGTTGATCTCGGCCAGGTTGTCGCGCATCACGACGGTGGACTTCACCAGCAGGCCGGACATGCCGATGACGTCGGCCCCGCTGGTGTCGGCGGCCTCGAGAATGGCCGAGATCGGCTGCTTGATGCCGATGTTGACCACGTCGTAGCCGTTGTTCGACAGGATGATGTCGACCAGGTTCTTGCCGATGTCGTGCACGTCGCCCTTGACCGTGGCCAGCACGATCCTGCCCTTGCCCGCCTCGCCGGAGCGCTCCATGTACGGCTCCAGGTAGCCCACGGCCACCTTCATGACCTCGGCCGACTGCAACACGAACGGCAGCTGCATCTGGCCGGAGCCGAACAGCTCGCCGACGGTCTTCATCCCGTCGAGCAGGACGTCGTTGACGATCTCCAGGGCGGGCCGCTCGGCGAGCCCGGCGTCCAGGTCGGCCTCCAGGCCGTTCTTCTCGCCGTCGATGATCCGCCGCTTCAGCCGCTCCCACAGCGGCAGCCCGGCCAGCTCGGCCGCGCGGCCGGCCTTGACCGCGGCGGCGTCGACGCCCTCGAACAGCTCGAGCAGCCTGGCCAGCGGGTCGTAGCCGTCCCGCCGCCGGTCGTAGACGAGGTCGAGAGCCGCCAGCAGCTGGTCCTCGGGGATCCGGGAGATCGGCATGATCCGGGACGCGTGCACGATCGCCGAGTCCAGCCCGGCCTGCACGCACTCGGCCAGGAACACCGAGTTGAGCACGGCCCGGGCCGCGGGATTCAGGCCGAACGAGACGTTGGACACCCCCAGCGTGGTCTGCACCTGCGGGTAACGGCGCTTCAGCTCCCGGATCGCCTCGATCGTCTCGATCGCGTCCCGCCTGGTCTCCTCCTGGCCGGTGGCGATCGGGAAGGTCAGGCAGTCGACGATGATGTCGGGCAGCCGCATCCCCCAGTTGCCGGTGAGGTCCTCGATCAGGCGGGTGGCGACGGCCAGCTTCCACCCGGCGGTGCGGGCCTGGCCCTGCTCGTCGATGGTGAGCGCGATGACCGCGGCTCCGTGCTCGCGGACCAGCGGCATGACCCGGGCGATCCGGGACTGCGGCCCGTCGCCGTCTTCGTAGTTGACCGAGTTCACGACCGCGCGGCCGCCGAGCAGTTCCAGCCCGGCCCTGATCACCTCGGGCTCGGTGGAGTCGAGCACCAGCGGCAGCGTCGCCGCCGTGGCCAGCCGCCCGACCACCTCCCGCATGTCGCTCGCGCCGTCCCTGCCCACGTAGTCCACGCACACGTCGAGCAGGTGGGCGCCGTCGCGGGTCTGGGCCCGGGCGATCTCGATGCAGTCGTCGTAGCGCCCCTCGACCATGGCCTCGCGGAACGCCTTGGACCCGTTGGCGTTGGTGCGCTCGCCGATGGCCAGGAACGCGGTCTCCTGGCGGAACGGGACGTGCTGGTAGAGCGAGGCCACGCCGGACTCGGGCCTCGGGTCGCGGGCGGCGAGCGGCCGGCCGTGCAGCCGCCGCACCACCTCGGCCATGTGCTCCGGCGTGGTACCGCAGCAGCCGCCGACCAGGGCCAGCCCGAACTCGCGCGTGAACGCCTCGTGGGCGCCGGCGAGCTGCCCCGGGGTCACCGGGTAGTAGGCGCCGTCCGCGGTCAGCTCGGGCAGGCCGGCGTTCGGCATGCACGACATCGGCAGCCGGGAATGCGCGGCCAGGTAGCGCAGGTGCTCGCTCATCTCGGCGGGCCCGGTCGCGCAGTTCAGCCCGATGACGTCGATGCCGAGCGGCTCGAGCGAGGTGAGCGCGGCGCCGATCTCCGAGCCCAGCAGCATCGCCCCGGTGGTCTCGATCGTCACCTGGGCGATCAGCATGATGTCGGCGCCGGACCGCGCGGCCTCGGCGGCGATGGCCCGCCTGGCCCCGATGATGGCGGCCTTGGCCTGCAGCAGGTCCTGGCAGGTCTCCACGATCAGCGCGTCGGCGCCGCCGCGCAGCAGCCCGGCGGCGTTGGCCTCGTAGGTGTCGCGGAGCTCCGCGAACGTGACGTGGCCCAGCGTGGGCAGCTTCGTCCCCGGGCCGATGGAACCGAGGACCCAGCGGGTCCGCTGCGGGCCCGACCACTCGTCGGCGGCCTGCCGCGCGATCCGCGCCCCCGCCTCGGCCAGCTCCCCGATCCGGCCGGCGATGCCATACTCGCCGAGGTTGCCGAGGTTCGCGCCGAACGTGTTGGTGCTGATGCAGTCCACCCCGGCCGCGAGGTACCCCTCGTGCACTGACCTGACGATGTCCGGCCGGGTGACGTTCAGTACCTCGTTGCACCCCTCGTGCCCGTCGAAGTCGTCGAGGGACGTGGGGCTGCCCTGCAGCATCGAGCCCATCGCGCCGTCGGCGATCACCAGGCGCCTGGCGAGCTCCGTCCTCAGGCTGGGCCTGATCCGGCCTGCGGCCGTTTCCTCCGCACCGGGAGGCTGGTCGTCGAAAGTCATAGTCCGCCAATTCTAAGTGCCAGCCTCGGCCCGCCCGGGCCGGATGCCCGCCCCCGCCCCGACGCGCGGCCGGAAGCTGCCGGCCACGTTACGCGGCGATCATGGTCATGCACGTAATCTGGAGCACGGAGGAATCCGAGGAGGTGGTCCCAGATCGAGCTCGACGGCATCGGGAAGCTCAGCTCGCCCGCCGTGATCGCGGCCTTTGAGGGCTGGAACGACGCAGGCGAGGCGGCAAGCGGGGTGATCAGCCACCTGGCCGCCGCGTGGGACTCCACTCCGGTCGGCGCCATCGATCCCGAGGACTTTTACGACTTCCAGGTGACCCGCCCGGTCATGGAGGTCTCCGACGGGCGGACCGACCGGCTGGTCTGGCCGACCACCAGGCTCACGCTGGCCAGGCCCGAGGGCGTCGACCGCGACCTGATCTTGCTGCACGGCATCGAGCCGAACATGCGCTGGCGCGCGTTCACCGACGAGCTGGTCGCCGCGTTCGCCGAGCTCGGGGCCGAGCTGGTGATCCTGCTCGGCGCGCTGCTGGCCGACTCCCCGCACACCCGCCCGGTGCCGGTCAGCGCCGCGGTCTCCGACGCCAGCCTGTCCGCCCGGCTGCACGTCGACCCGGTGGACTACAAGGGGCCCACGGGGATCGTGGGCGTGCTGCAGCACGCCTGCATCGCCGCCGACCTGCCCTCGGTGTCGCTCTGGGCGGCCGTGCCGCACTACGTCGCCCAGCCGCCCAGCCCCAAGGCGACCCTGGCGCTGCTGCGCGGAGTCGAGGACATCCTCGACGTGACGCTGCCGCTCGCCGACCTGCCCGATGACGCGCGGGCCTGGGAGCGCGGGGTGGACGAGCTGGCCGACCAGGACACCGAGGTCGCCGAGTACGTGCGCACCCTCGAGGAGGCCAGGGACGCGACGGACCTGCCCGAGGCCAGCGGCGACGCGATCGCCCGGGAATTCGAGCGCTACCTGAAGCGCCGCGGCGACCGCGGGGAGCACGGCGGCCGTTAGGACCGTTAGGACCATCAGTACGGCGGCCAGGGGACCGCGGGCCAGTCCTCGGGCGGGAACGGGTGGACCTTGTGCTCGAGCAGCGACTCGACCCGCTGCCGGGTCGCCTCGACCTCGTCCCGGGACAGCCACCGGTCCAGCTCGGTGCGCAGCTTCCCCCGGGCCAGCGCCTCGCGCAGCCGGCCCAGTGCCGCGACAGCGGTCTCCGGCAGGCGCCGGCCGCGCCACTGCCAGAGCACCGTCCGCAGCTTGTAGTCCTCGCCGAAACAGACGCCGTGGTCGCAGCCGTAGAGGTGCCCCTGCCGGTCGGGCAGCAGATGGCCGATCTTGCGGTCGGCGTTGTTCACCACGGCGTCGAACACCGCCATCTCCCGCAGCGCCGGGTGGTCGTGGCTGCGCGCCAGCGCGATCACGTCGACGGCCTCGTCCGACTCGATCCACAGCTGGCACATGCCCGGGCCGAACGGGCCGTCGCGGAACACGGTGGGCGGGACCAGGCGCCAGCCGGCCGCCGCGGAGACGTGGTAGGCGGATACCTCGCGGCCGGCCAGGCTCCCGGCCGGAAAGTCCCATAGCGGGCGCTCTCCGGCCACCGGCTTGTAGACGCAGGCCGCCTGCCTGCCCTCGTCGCGCACGGTGCAGTACAGCGTCGCGTTCGACGCGACCACCAGCCGGCCCTCGACCTCCAGGGTGCCGCTGGCCAGCAGGTCGAGCGCCTCCGCATCGCACCC
>JASHUI010000002.1:0-4064 GCA_030040095.1 Streptosporangiaceae bacterium
GGCCTGGAGCACGTGCCCGGCGGCGATCTGCGCCGCCCGCGCGGCGGCCAGGGCGGGGTCAGTGATCACCGCGCCGGGCTGGCCGCGGGGCACCAGCGTGCCGTCGGCGCGGTAGGCGCGGTCGGCGAAGCCCTCGGCCACCACGGACAGGCCAGCGTCGGCCGCGGCCCGGGCGGCCTGGCTGCCGGGCAGGGTCAGCAGCGGCAGCCCGGGGTCGTAGGCGCTGATCGCGGCGGCGATCGCGGCCGCCTGGACGGGGTCGCTCACCGCCCGGTTGTACAGGGCGCCGTGCGGCTTGACGTAGCTGACCTTCCCGCCCTCGGCCCGGGCGATCCCGTCCAGCGCCGCGATCTGGTACAGCACCTCGGCGGACAGCTCGTCGGGCGGCACGGTCATCTCCCGGCGGCCGAAGCCGGCCAGGTCGCGGTAGGACACCTGGGCCCCGATCGACACCCGGTTCGCGACCGCCCCGGCGCAGGCCCGGCGCAGCGTCAGCGGGTCGCCCGCGTGAAAGCCGCAGGCGATGTTCGCGCTGGTGACGACCGTCAGCAGGGCCTCGTCGTCGCCCATCCGCCAGGCGCCGAAGCTTTCCCCGAGATCGGCGTTCAGGTCGATGGCGAGCGGCGCGGCGGTCACGCTGCCGTCACGCCGCCGGTCCCCCCGGTTCCTCCGGGGGGAGGTCGTACAGCGCCGCGGCGATCTCTTTCTCGGTGCGGCCGGCCAGCCTGATCGTGTCCATCAGCGTGTGCAGCACCGCGTGCCGGTCTTCCCCGAGGTCGAGCAGGCGCTGCGCCGCCTCCCACAGCTCCGGAGGGTCGCCCCGCCAGAGCCGGTCGGCCAGGGCCAGGTGCCGGTCGATGTGCTCATCGCCGGCCGCCCGGCCGGCCGGGGTGTCGTGGTCGGCCTCGAGCAGGACCCGCCGGTCCGCGGGCCGCGCCGGGTCGAGCGCGCCCAGGTCGGTGCCCTGATAGCTGCCCTGCAGCACGCCGAAGGCGAACACCCGGCGGGGCAGTGCCTCCAGGTCGTAATCGGGCAGCAGCCGCGCCACCAGCTGCGGCTCGAGCCCGAACGAGGCCGGGTCGTGATAGACGCGGGTGAACGTGCCCATCGAGTCGAATACCGCGTCCAGCGTGACCCGGATGGCCGCCGGGTCCCGGCCCTCGCGAAGGCCGGCCCAGCGCACCCAGGCGGCGAGCACGTGCGGCATCGCGTGCTGCGCGGCGGCCGACAGCATGACCTTCCGCGGCAGCCAGTCCAGCAGGAACGTCTCGGCCTTGGCCGGGCTCATCCGCAGCGGGCGGCCGAAATCCTGGTCGCAGCCGTACTCGACGATGTGGTCGGCACAGCGGCTGGCCGCCTCGCGGTCGGACAGGTCCTCGGCCTCGTCGGAGGCCAGGAACTCGGCCACCAGCATGGCGCGCCGGTCCTTGCGCCAGGGGTGGCGCCGGGCCCCCGTCGTGTTCCCCGGCTGGGCGCTGCCCGGGGTGGGCGGCAGCGTGCGCACCCGGGCCCGGATGAACGCGTGGTAGGACGGGAACGAGCCGCTGACCGGCGGGTCGGCGGCGCGTTCGGTGACCGCGAGCGCCGACTCCAGCAGGCGGCGCGCGTGCGGCGGGCTCACCTGCGTGAACTCGGACGCGGACTGGGTGCAGTAGTCGAGCAGCTTGGTCACCTGCGAGGTAACCCAGCCGTCGCGGGCCAGGCCGCCCGCGTTGTAGTCGACCACCACCACCAGGGCGTGCTGCTCCTGGCCGGCGTAGCTGAAAACGCAGACGACCTCGTCGCGGTCGCCGTAGGAGTCGGAGTTCAGGTAGCACTCCGCCGCGACCACCGCGCCGACGTGCTCGGCCCAGCCGGGCCGGGCGACGCCCTGCTCCATCAGCTCGAGGGCAGCCTGCTCCGCGCTCGTCGCCTGGTGCGGCGTGCCCAGGCAGGCGATGCCGGAGAGCAGCGCCAGGGCGGCGGGACTCCCCTGCTGGGCAGCGTAGGCGACCAGGCCCTCGCCGACGATCTCCTCGATGTCGGCGCGGCGGCGCCGGGCGTTGCGCCCGCCCTGACGCACGGTGCGCTGCCCCCACCAGGTGCCGAGCAGCTCGCTCACCATCAGCTCGGCATCCAGCGGGCTGCGCACCGCGAGCAGTTCCCTGGCGGCCCGGAGCATCTCGGCGAACAGCGCGTTCGGCGGGGCCGTCGTGCCGTTGGCCGGGGCCGGCCTCACCTTGGGCGGGCCGGAGTGACCGTGGTGACCCGGCCGGCCGGGGGGCTCAGCGCGTCGGCTCGGCGGATTCACGAGGCTAGCTTTCCAGATGCACGCCGCCCTGTGCCATGCCCCGGCACGGCGTGCCGGCAGTTCTTGCCGGTATCGCCGCCTCCGCGTTTGTCGTCGCGTCCGCCCGTGTCGTCGCCTCCTTTGCTCACCTTCTCGTGTCGGCCGATACCGCCGATACCGCCCATAGACGACTACTCTCCCTCATTCTGGCGGACTCTACCCATACGGTCGGCCCAGTGGACGACGACGCGCAGCTCCATCTATCGTGCCACGGAGCATGGGCTCTGGTTCACCTTGCGGGCGATCGCAGTGACCGAGCTGTTGCGGTCCGCTACGGCAGCCGCGGGTGACGCGGTCGTCTCGGACGGTCATCGGGCCATTCTTTTGGGGGGCAGGAGCACACAGGCTTGGCTAGTCCGAAAATAGCGTATATAATTAGGCAATAAGCCAGCATTGCGGGCATACCTGGTTATCGAGGGCGCGGCGGCCGGGTTCCGGGTGCCCTCGGCACGCTCACCTCTGGTGGCCAGTTGTCGCCGCTGGCTCTCTTGTACGCGCAGTTGCCGCTAGCCTTCTTGTGTCCGCAGTGAGCAGGAAGGAACAGTTCATGGCGCGCGCTCGCACGGGTATGGGGTGTCCCCGGTGAGCACCGGTACCTCCGTGCCGAAGCCGCGTGTGTCCAACCTGGACGTGTCGGATTCGGCGCTGCTGGCCACCCTGCTCAGCGAGGCGCCGATCGGCTTCGCTTTCCTGGGCGGCGACCTTCGCTTCCGCCGGGTCAATCAGACCCTCGCCCGGCTGCACGGCGGCGGTCACGACGACCATGTCGGCCGGCTGCCGTCGCAGGTCTGGCCGGAGGATCTCGGCGCCCGCGCGGAGGAGGCCGCGCGGCACGTCCTGTCCGCCGACGAGCCGGTATACGAGAGCGACCAGGCCGTCGCGGCCGGTGACGAGGTGCGGCACTGGTCGTTCTCCTGGTTCCCCTCGCACGACCCGGACGGGGGCATCACCGGCGTCGTCCTGATCGCGACCGATATCACCGAGCGCAGGAACTCCGAGGAGGCGCTGCGGCGCAGCGAGGAACGCTATCGCTCGCTGGTGCAGGCCGGGGCCCAGGTCGTCTGGGTGACCACGCCGACGGGGAAGATCGCGGAGGATTCGCCGGAGTGGCGGTGGATCACCGGCCAGACGGTCGACGAGTACCTGGGCAGTGGCTGGCTGGACGCGATCCACCCGGAGGACCGGGAGCGCGTCGAGCGGGAGTGGCTGGACTGCGTGGACAGCGGGAAGGTGTTCGACAGCCGGTACCGGGTCCGCACCAAGTCGGGGTCGTACCGGCACTACGACGTCCGGGCCGTCCCGATCGAGCGGGACGGGAAGATCATCGAATGGGTGGGCGCCAGCAGCGACGTCACCGGCCAGCGCGAGGCGGAGGAGATGCGCGGCCGGCTGACCGAGCAGCTGTCGGCGGCCGCCCTGCGCACGGTGCGACTGCAGCAGGCGACGTCCATGCTGGCCGAGGCGATCACCGTGGAGCAGGTGGTTGAGGTCATCACCGAGGTGGGCCGGTCCGCGATCGGTGCCGAGCGGTCGGCGGTCGCGATGCTCGACCCCGAGCGGCTGCGGCTGCGGACGGTCAACCCCAGCGGGCTGCCGGATGGCCCCGGCGCCCCGCCGGGTGACATGCCGCTGGACGTGCCGAGCGTGATGACCGCCGCCATCCTGGCCCGCCGCCCGCTGCTGGTGGAGAGCCACGACGCCCTCCGCAAGTACTTCGAGGGCCAGGCCGACCCCA
>JASHUI010000216.1:0-3920 GCA_030040095.1 Streptosporangiaceae bacterium
CCCACCACCGACTCCGCCCCCACCCCCAACCCCCGCAACCACCCCGCCAAACCCGCCACCCGCACCACCAAACCCCCGAACGTCACCACCCGCCCCCCGCACACCACCGCCACAGCATCCGGGAGAGCCGCGGCCTGCGCGCCGATCAGCTCGAGTACCGGCGTCCCGGCGCCGACGGCGGACGCGGTCGTGCCGCTCCACTCGCGGATCAGCAGGTCATGCTCGACCGGGGTGAGCATCGGCAGCGTCGACAACCGCCGCTGCGGGCCGGCCGCCACCGCCTCGACCAGCACGGCCAGGTGCCCGGTCATCGCCTCGATCGTGGCCGCGTCGAACAACGCGGTGCTGTACTCGATGACGCCGGCCAGCCCGTCACCGTCATCGGCCAGGAGCAGCCGCAGGTCAACCGTGGTCGCCACGCGAGCCCGCGGGAGTTCCATGGGAGCCCAGGTCACGCCGTTCACGCTGGTCCCGCGAGCGCGACCCGCGTCCGCCCGGCTGGCCCGGCCCGGCCGGGCGTCGCCGGTCACGTAGTTGAACAGCACCTGGAACAATGGCGTGCGAGATTGATCGCGCTGAGTCACCAGCGCGTCAACCAGCTGCTCGAACGGCAGGTCCTGCCGGGCGTACCCGCCCAGGGCCGTCTCTCGCACACGTCCGAGCAACTCGGTGAACGCCGGATCCCCCGACAGATCGACGCGCATGACCAGGGTATTGACGAAGAAGCCAATCAGGTCCTCGGTCTCGGCGCGGTTCCGGTTGGCGACGGGCGTGCCGGCCACGATGTCGTCTTGATCGCAATACCTGCCGAGCAGGACGGCGTAGACCGCGAACAAGATCATGAACATCGTTGCACCGTTGCGTCTGGCTACCGCGCGCAGCCGTGCGGTCGTCTGGGCGGCAACGGTGAAGCCGGCCACGGCGCCGGCCGACGACCGGATGGCCGGGCGCGGGCGGTCGGCAGGCAGCTCCAGCACGGGCACCCCGGCCAGCCGCTCCCGCCAGTAGCTCAGCTGGTCATCCAGCGCGTCGCCGGCCAGCCACCGGCGCTGCCATACCGCGAAGTCCGCATACTGCACGGCGAGCGGCGGCAGCGGCGATGGCTGTCCGGCCAGGAACGCCGGATACAGCGCGGCAAGCTCCCGGCGGAAGATGGGGCTGGACCAGTCGTCGCTGACCACATGATGCATGGACAGCGCCAGGACGTGATCGCCAGCGCCAAGGCGGATGAGGCAGCCCCGGATCAGCGGTCCCGCGGCGAGGTCGAAGGGCGCGGCGGCGTCCGCCGCCACCAGTTCGGCGGCCGACGCCAGCGGGTCCGGCTCGCCGGTGAGGTCCGCCACCGCCAGCGGGAATTCTGACGCGGCATCGATCACCTGGCGCGCTACCCCGTCCGCGTCCGCGGCCAGCCGGGTCCGCAGCACCTCGTGCCTCTCGACGATCGCTCCAAGCGCCGCGCCGAGGGCGGCCACGTCGAGCGGCCCGGTCAGCCGGACCGGGGAGGGCATGTTGTATTCCACCGAGCCCGGCTCCAGCTGAGCCAGGAACCACAGCCGCTGCTGGGCAAAGGACAACGGCAGCGGCTGGCTGCGGTCGGCGGGCGTCACCGGAGGCATCGCCGTGCCGCGCGCGGACGCCACGACGGCACCGGCCAGCTCCCGGACCGTCGGCCGGTCGAACAGGGCGGCGACGGGGATCTCGATGCCGAAGGCGTCCCGGATCCTGGAGGTCACCTGGGTGGCCAGCAGCGAGTGCCCGCCCACGTCGAAGAAGCTGTCCGTAACGCCTACTCCGTCCACTCCCAGGACCTGCGCCCAGATCCCCGCCAGCACCTCCTCGGCCGGATTCGCGGGGCTGGCGGGAGACCGCGGGGCGGCGGCACTCGGGCGGGGCAAGGCGGCGCGGTCGAGCTTGCCGCCCGGCGTCAGGGGGAAGGCGGGCAACTCGGTGAACGCGGCCGGGACCATGAACTCCGGCAGCCGCTGCCGCAGGTAGGTCCGCAACTGATCGGCGGGCACGGCGCCCTCGGATGTGCGGCGAGGCACCAGGTAGGCGATCAGGCGACGGCCGGCGACCGGTCCGTCGGCGACCACCACCGCCTGCGCGACCGCTGGGTGCTCCGCCAGCACCGCCGCCACCTCACCCGGCTCGACCCGGAACCCGCGCACCTTGAGCTGATCATCGGCCCGGCCCAGGAATTCCAGCAGCCCTCCGGGATGGCTACGGACACGGTCCCCGGTGCGATAGAGCCGGCCTCCGTCGCCAGCGAACGGGTCGGCGACAAACCGTTCGGCGGTAAGCCCGGCTCGTCCGCCGTACCCCCGTGCCACCCCGGCGCCGCCGATGAACAGCTCACCGGCGACACCGGCCGGCACCGGGTTCAGCTGGCCGTCAAGGACATACGTCCGGGTGTTCGCGATCGGCCTGCCGATCGGGGTCACGCCGCGGGCCACCGGGTCCGCGCCAAGCCGGGCGGTGACGGCACCGATCGTGGTCTCGGTCGGACCGTAATGGTTGATCACGCTGCGGCTCCCGGCCGCGGTCAGCAGCTCGCTGATCAACTGCGGCGGGGCTGCCTCGCCGCCGAGCACCAGCGTCCGTGCGGGTATCAGCCGCTCCAGCTCGCCCATGCCCGCCAGCGCCGCAAGGTGGGACGGCACCACCTTGAGGTAGTCGATGGACCGCTCGTCCAGATAGCCGGCGACGGCGCCGAATTCGGTGACGGTCGCGGGGTCGAGAATGTGCAGCGCGCCACCGGTCACCAGGCTGGTGAAGATCACTGTGTTGCCGAAGTCGGTCACGGCAGGCTGCAACAACGCATACCGGCCGCCCGGCTCGCCGATCGCCGCCGAGCCCGGCGCCGCCGCGACGTAGTTCACCAGTCCGCCGTGAGTGACCTGCACGGCCTTCGGCCGGCCCGTCGACCCCGACGTGTACATCAGACATGCCACCTGCGCCGGCGCCACCGCCACCGGCGGGGGCGTCGGCGGGGCCGCCGCGACGGCGGGGTCATCCATGTTGACGGTGGCGATGCCGGCGGCGGGCACGTCCGCGATGGCGGCGGTGGTACCGGCCAGCACCGCGGCCCGGCTGTCGGCCAGCATGAACGCGATTCGTTCGGGCGGGTAGGCGGGATCCAACGGCAGATACGCCGCGCCGGCCTTCCACGCCGCCAGCATGGCCACCACGATCTGCGCGCCGGGCGGAAGGCACAGGCCCACGACGCTTTCCCGCCTGGCTCCTGCCTGCCGCAGGCAATGCGCCAGCCGGTTGGCCCGCTGGTCGAGCGCGGTATACGTCAGCGACACCCGCCCGCACACGACCGCGATCGCATCGGGCGACCTGGCCGCCTGCGCCTGGAAAAGCTCGTGGATTCCGCCCGCGGCGGGCGTGTCCTGCGCGGTGTCGTTCCACTGGGACAGGATCTGGCGCCGCTCGGCGGCGCTGAGGATGTCGGCCCGGCTGACCGGGGCGGCCGGGTCGGCGGCCACCGCCGCCAGCAGCCGCACGAACCGCGCCGCGATGGCCTCGACCGTGCCCGGGTCGAACAGGTCCGCCGCGCCGGTGATCACCCCCCGCAGGCCGGCCGGGCCCCGGTCCTCGCCGAAGGCCTCGCCCAGGGTCACGCTCAGGTCGAACCGGGCCGCCGAGGTGCCGGCCGCCAGGACCCGGGCCGTCACCCCGGGCAGCTCCAGCACCGGCGCCGCGGTGTTCTGCACCGTCAGCATCACCTGCACCAGCGGATGACGCGCCCGCGACCGGGCCGGCGCCAGCACCTCCACCAGATGCTCGAACGGCACATCCTGATGCGCGAACGCGCCCAGCGCACCCGCCCGCACCCGCGCCAGCACCTGGGCGAACGACGGATCCCCCGACACATCAGTGCGCAGCACCAGCGTGTTCACGAAAAACCCGACCAG
>JASHUI010000026.1:0-4950 GCA_030040095.1 Streptosporangiaceae bacterium
CCCGCGCCGCTGGCTCCGGGGGCGTCGCTCGGCCGGCCGGGTCGTCGGGGGCACTGGCCGCCCAGTGCGCCGCGGCTGCCAGCGCGTTCGCCGGCCTCGACGAGGTGGCGGGCGCCGACTTCGGGAACCGGCGCGTCGTTCTGTTGTACGCCTCCAGCCTGGGCGGCACACTGCCGGCAGGCGAGCTCACCGGGGACGACGTCATCGTGGACACCTCCTTCCTTCCCTCAGCCGCCGCCGTCGCCGAGACGCAGGTCAACCTGCTGGCCGCCGGGGCCGCGCAGGCGACCGTCCTGGGCCCGGAAGCCACCCCGGCTCAGATCGCGCGGCTCGTTTCGGCCGTCCTGAGCGAGGCGGAGGTGGTCACCGTCGACGTCTCCCGCGCGATCTTGTTCGACGACAACAGCGCAACGCTGATGCCGGCCGACGCGCGGCTGCTCACATCCCTCGTCCCGCTGCTGCGGCAGCCCGGAGCGTTCGCCTGGATCAACGGCTATGCCTCCACCCCGGGCAGCAACCGGACAAACTATTTCATCTCCTACGCCAGAGCTGCCGGAGCGGCGTCGTTCTTGGAGGCCCACGGGGTTGCCGCGTCCTCGCTGGCCGTCATCGGCCACAGCGCCAGTGACCCGGTCGCGGCGGGCCCCTCAGGGAAGAACCGGCGCGTGGTCGTGGTGATCGAAGTGCCCGGGCGCGCGTGACCGCCACGGACCGCGCGGCCGGCGACTGTAGCCGTCGGGGTTCTCGCAGCCGATGCGCCGACCCAGCGTTCAGCCGCTCTCGTCGCCCTCGAACCCGATGAGCCAGTGCAGGCCGTAACGGTCGATGACTTGCCCATCGGATGCGCCCCACGGCCGCGCCTGCAAATCGTCTACGACCCGGCCGCCTTCGCTGAGACGGGAAAACCAGTTTCGCAGGGTCGCGGGATCGGCGGTGCCGAGCAGGGCCAGCATGATGCCCTCGGACCGCAGCGGCCGCTCGTCCCCGGAAACGTCGGCACCGAACAGGGCGACGGGTCCGCCGGACAGGTAGCCGTGGGCAACGGCATCGGCCGGGCCGTCAGGCCGGTTGAACTCGGCGAAGCTGTGCAACCGAACGGCACAACCAAAGACTTCGCCGTAGAACGTCAAGGCCTCCCGGGCAGTGCCGGGAAAATGCACATATGGCATCGGGCCGGTCATGGATCAGATGTTATGCCTCGTCGGCCAGCATGTGCCGTCATCGGCATGGCCGGGCACATTCAGCGAGCCCCGATGCCGTCATAGGCGAAGTCGACGATCCGCCGGCTCGTTTCCTCGGGGTCCAGGTCATCGATGGCCCCCGATCCCATCCGCGCCAAGACCGGCCCGACGAGCATTTCGTTGACGAAGGCCACGTCGACGCCGGGCCGGATCTCGCCCGAGGCGATGCCTTGCCGGATGAGGCGGAACATGACCTCCCGGCGGGGGGCGACGATCTCCTCGAAGTAGCGGCGGCGCAGTTCCGGGAAGGCACCCGCCTCCGCGAGCAGGGCCCGGAGCATGCTGCTGGCCCGCTTGTCGAGGGTCCGCTCGATCAGGATCGCGAGGTGGGCGATCAGGTTGTCCCGGGCCGTCGGGCCGTCGAAGGCCGGGAGCGGCTTGTTGATCGCGTCGAGGACGTCCAGATACAGCTCGTCCTTGGTCCTCCAGCGCCGGTACAGCGAGTTGCGGGACACGCCGGCGTGCTCGGCGATGGTTACCAGGGACAGCCCTGACAAGGTGGCCCCGGCGCCGACCAGGTCGAGGACGGCGTCGACCGCGGCGGCCTGGGTGCGGGGGTCTCTCTTGCGTCCTCCCGGGCGGGTGATCGTCTCCATGGCTCTCAGCATATAACGGAACAGGACTGTTGCGTTTCTGAATCCTTCTGCCTATGATACGGAACAGACCTGTTCTGTTCGCGCCGATCCATTCGATCAGCACACGGAGATCCTCATGACCTCGCTGCCAACCAGCAAGCGGACGTCCCCGTACTGGGGCGTGCTCACCATCTGTGCCATCGCGCAGTTCATGGTGGTCCTCGACGTATCGATCGTGAACGTGGCGCTCCCCCAGATGCGCCACGACCTCGGGCTCACCATCACCGCTCAGCAGTGGGTGGTGAACGCCTACACCCTGACCTTCGCCGGCTTTCTCATGCTGGGCGGCCGGGGCGCCGACCTGTTCGGCCGCCGGCGGGTCTTCCTGGCCGGCCTGTCGCTGTTCACCGCGGCCAGCCTCATCGGGGGCCTGGCCCAGACCGGCGCCTGGCTGATCGCGGCGCGGGCCGCCCAGGGACTGGGCGGTGCGGTGCTCGCGCCAACCTCGCTCAGCCTTCTGACCTCCACCTTCACCGATATGACGCAGCGGCGCCGGGCCATGGGCGTCTGGTCGGCGACGGCCGCCAGCGGCGCCGCCGCCGGAGTGCTGGCGGGCGGCGTCCTGACCGACCTGCTCGACTGGCGATGGGTGCTGTTCGTCAACGTGCCTGTCGGCCTGATCCTGCTGGTCACCGCCCCGCGGGTGCTGCCAGAGTCCCAGGCTCCGGGCTCCCGCACGCGACTCGACGTGGAGGGGGCGGTCGTCATCACGGCCGGCCTGGCCCTGTTCGTCTACGGCATCGTGAGCACCGACACCCACTCGTGGGGCTCGCCCCAGACCGTCGCGGCGCTGGCGGCGGGGGTGACGCTTCTGCTCGTCGCTCTCCTTGTCGAGGCGCGGGTGGCTCGCAGCCCGCTGGTGCCGCTCGGCATCTTCCGGCGCCGCTCCCTGTGCGCGGCGAACGGAATCGCCATGGCCGTGGGCGCGGCGCTGTTCGGCATGTACTTCTTTATCTCCCTCTACCTGCAGCAGGTCGCCGGATACAGTCCGCTGCGGACAGGCCTGGCCATCTTGCCGGCCGGGCTGATGACGCTCGCGGGTTCGCTGGCGGCCCCGCGACTGGTCGCCAGGATCGGCGCGAGGCGGCAACTGGTGATCGGCCCCTTGCTGTCCGCGGCCGGCCTGCTGTGGATGTCGTTCCTGTCGTTCGGTGACGGCTACCGGGCGCACATGTTCGTCCCGCTCGCGCTGTTCGGCCTCGGCATCGGCACGACCTTCGTGCCGATGACCCTCACCGCGACGGCCGGGGTCCCGGCCGCCCAGGCAGGCCTCGCCTCCGGCCTGGTCAACACCGCCCGGCAGATCGGAGGCGCCGTGGGCCTGGCCGTCCTCGCGACGCTGGCCGCCGCCGCCACCCGCGAGAGCCGTTCCCCCGCGCACCCGGCCCGGATGGCTGTCACCGCCGGGTACGACCGCGCTTTCCTCGTCGCCGGGCTGCTGCTGCTCGTCGGTGCCGGGCTCGCCCTGCTGATCCGCTCGCAGGCACCGGCCCGCGCGCCACGCACCGTCGGCGACGGCCCCGCAGACCCGTCTATCCCGCCGGCCGCCGCGCCGCCTATCGGCTCCGCCGCCTGAGACCTTCAAAGTCCGCGCACACCGTCAGCGAGTTCCCGGAGGATGTCGATGTGGCCGTTGTGCCGGGCAGTCTCCTCGATCAGGTGGAACAGGACCCAGCGCAGCGTTACCGGCTGCTCCGCCCCCGAGCCCAGGTCGCCCCTGCACGGGGTGTCCAGGTCGAGGGAAGCTACCAGCTCACGGTGCCGTGCGCAGGCAGCCCGGTACTCCGCCAGCAGCTGAGCGAGCGGCACCTCGACTGCGATCAGGAACTCGCGATCGGGATCGTCGGCGGTCCACGGCGGGTCGATCGCGCCGCCGAGCAGCTTCTTCTCGATCCACGAGGCCTCGACCCAGCGCAGGTGGCTGATCAGCCCGGAGATTGTCATGAGCGGCGAGCCAGGCAATGGCGCCCGGCGGGCATCGGCATCCGACAGGCCCGCGCACTTGGCATGCACGGTATCGCGGGCGTAGTCGAGGAACGTGGTCAGGATCGTGCGCTCGTCCCAGCTAGCCGGGATGTCGTCTGTCCGGCCAGGCGAGATCGACTGTGAAGCTGATGGTGAGGTCATGTCATTCCCCTGCTGAGCAGAGGCGCGACCGTGGACCGCTATCGGCCGGTCTCCGGAGGCGCCTGATGATGAGCGGACATCGCGCCTCCTTCCTGGGCCGGTTGCGCCGCGCCGTGCGGCCGCGCGCCGAGCTTAACCCGCCCGGCCGGGCCGGGCAACGCAGTTCCCCGCAGCCTCAGCCTCCCGCCGGTCCAGGCGTCCGGACTTGGTCCGGCTCCCCGCCGGCTCAGCGCCGACGCCCATCGTGGTGGGACATGGGGAAGTATGTAGCTATGAGCGACCCCGACGAGACGCGCCCCCTGGTGGCCGCCGCTGGCGGCATCGTGAGCCTTGACGCCCGCGCGGTGCGGGCAAGCGTGGCGGTAGCGTCCAGGGCCGGGGACGGCGACATGGCGCGGGCCACGCCGTGCGGCGACTGGACACTGGCCCAGCTTCTCGCGCACATGGCCCTGCAGCACGACGGCTTCGCCGCCGCGGCGGCGGGGAACGGCGCAGACCCGTCGGTATGGCGCTCCCGGCCGCCGTCGGCCGAACCGGTCGCGGATTACGCCGCCGCCGCCGACCGGGTGCTGCGGGCGTTCGGGGCCGACGGCGTGCTCGCCCGGAGGTTCAGCCTGCCCGAGATCGCCACTGGCGCGACGTTCCCGGCCCGGATGGCCATCGGCTTCCACTTCATCGACTATGTGGTGCACGGCTGGGATGTCGCGCGCGCACTGGGCCTGGACTACGAACTCGAGCCCGACCTGCTGGACGCGGCCCTGGTGATCGCCGAGGCGGTCCCCGACGGTGAGACCCGGCTGCGGGCCGGAGCCGCGTTCGCCCCGCGGATCGCCGCGCCGGAGGGCGCTACCCCGCTGGGCCAGATCGTGGCCCTGCTCGGGCGGCGCCCCGGCTGGCGACCGCCATCGTGAGAGCTGCCGCGGCCGTCCGCGGGCGCGCGGTCAGAG
>JASHUI010000217.1:0-6427 GCA_030040095.1 Streptosporangiaceae bacterium
TCAGGGAGATGCACAATGTCTTGCTCACCGGAGTCCGGGGCCTAGACAAGACGCCTGGCGAGTTCCGGACCAGCCAGAACTGGATTAACTCACCGGATAACCGTCCAGAGACGGCAAGCTTCGTCCCGCCGCCGGTCCACGAGATGTGGCAGGCGCTCGATGACTGGGAGAAGTACCTGCACGACGAAGCACCCCGGCTGCCTCTGCTGGTGCGGTCAGCACTGCTGCACTACCAGTTCGAGACTATCCACCCATTCCTTGACGGCAACGGGCGCCTGGGGCGCCTGTTCATAGTTCTCTACCTCACCGAGCGAGGCAGGCTGCCTGCTCCGCTGCTGTACCTGTCTAGCTACTTCGACCAGCGCAAGAGCGACTACTACGACCGCCTCCAGTACATCCGCGAGCGAGGCGAGATCGCTGAATGGCTGCAGTTCTTCCTCGACGGCGTCGCCGTCCAAGCCACCGATGCTGTAGAGCGGGCCGAGCATCTGTCTGACCTGCGAGAGAACTACCGAGCCCGCGTCCGTGGTGGCGGCCGTTCGCATCTTGTCGTGGACATGCTGTTCGCTAACCCGATTCTGACCGTCCGCCACGTACAGGAGCGCCTCGGTATCAGTCAGCCAGGTGCCACCAATCTTCTGCGCCGGCTCAGCGCAGCAGGCATCGTGGAGGAAGTAGGCACCGGGCCGGGGATACGGCACCGGTGGTTCTGCCACGATGTGCTCAAGATCCTGGATCCTGAGTCAGGGAACCTGAACGGCTGACCTAGCGCCCTGATCATCTGCTGACGGGAATCTGGCCGGTCTTGGCCGTGCGGTGGAGTTTCGAATGGGGTTGGACGAGTCCGAGTCAGCGGCCTGGGCTCGCTGGGCCGTTGCCGGTTCAGGCGATCTTGCGGAGCGTGACCTCCATCGAGGCGGCCCAGGTCACACCGTCCGCGCTGGCCTCATGGTGGGCGACCTGGGTCCTGCCCTCGTCGGTCATCGTGACGGTGCAGCGCGTCCGGGACCCTATCCACTTGAGCACGTCGCCCTCGATCTCCAGCCGTGAGCGGTGGGCGTCGCCGAAGCTGTCGTAGAACGTGGAGCTGTACGCGTCGCCGTCGACGCCGATGATCTCGATGCCACCGACCGACGTTTCGCCGATCTTCCCGAACGCCGAATGGACGACGAAGAATCCGCCGGGCGCCCACTCGTAGACATCGCTGGTGAGTATCGGAACCGACGGGACGTCCCCGGTCCCGATCGTGTGGCCTTCGTTGATCCAGTTGCCGAGGAGGACCCCGAGCGCCTCGTGGCGGGCGTCGCGGGCGGGCGCTGGCCGGTCGGTGTCCTCAACCCCGGCGGCGACGCTGACGACGCGAGCGGACTTGGCGGTGTGGGACATCGGACTCCTTCGGAGACAGCTGACCGGTGCTGGACGGAGATCGCGATTCGCTGGCCTGGCTGATGACGCTACGCCACCAGGTGGGAGCCGACCCAATCAAGAGGGCCGCAGATTCGCCCGGATCTGGGCACAATTCTTCTAGTGCGGGCAGCATCTGTTGCCTCCCAGGACGGCCAGGACATGGCTGGTGCGAACCAAGCCGGGAAGCGGGTGGGGATGGAGAGCGAGATCGCTAGCCCTCCGGCGGAGGTCGCGTCAGGCTCCGCGGGAGCTGGCGGCAGGGCACCGCGGGTCTCCGGCCGCCCCCGCGGCTGGTGGTGGCTGGTCACGGCGCTGGCCGTATGCGCCTCGCTTGTCGTCGGCGCAACCGTGGAGCATGTCTTCGATCAGCGGAACGCGGCGCTCGGTCTCTACCGGACGCAGGTGCTCACCACGGTCTCGCGGTTCATCGATGAGGAAGGCCGCCAGATCGCTCTGCCCCCGTCGCAGCGCAGCGCGGCCGCCTTTGGTGATCTCACCGACTCCATTAACTCGGACCAGGGCATCAACGGGTCGGGCACGCTCCAGGTAAGCCTGGGTGCTGGCAGCGCCGCTCCATCGACGCAGATCGCCTTCTCCGCCACGGTGGCATCCCCCTACGCGTCGTCAACCATCGCGGTGTGGTACATCCAGGTCCCCAGTCACGGCGGATTGGCCGAAAATGACGGTGCCTGCGTCTTGGGGAGCACCCTGCTGGGTTCGGGACGCGCGACGAACTCCCTGAACCTCGGAGGCGGGGAGACGGTGCAGCCTTGCGCGCCCGGGTGGTGGTCTTCTGGCCCGGCGAACGCAAGGCAGCCGGACCTGGGTCTGGCCGGCATCCCGAAGTCACCGCGGTAGACGCGATGGTTCCTGAGGGCTTCGCGGTCCCGGAGGGCCTGCGCACCGAACTGTTCGTCCTGGAGCCGCTCGACGAGCGCCACAACGTGTCCGATCACGCGGCCTGGACATCGAGCATCGATCACATCCGGGCGACCCCTGGGTTCGCGGGCCGCACGTGGCCTAGGCCCATGTCCCTCGAGGAGAACGCCGCCGACCTCGCCCGGCATGCCCGGGACTTCGCGGCCAGGACCGGGTTCGCCTATACGGTGCTCGACCCCGCTTCCGGCGATGTCATCGGGTGCGTCTACTTTGACCCGCCCGGGCGGGACGGCTACGACGTCGAGGTGCGTTCCTGGGTCCGGGCCGATCGCGCTGAGCTGGACAAGCCCCTGTACGACCTGGTCCGCCGCTGGCTGGCCGAGGCATGGCCGTTCCAGAGGCCCGACTACGCGCAGCGCTGACCGTCGCGAGGCGGCGGCCCGGACAGGCGACGTCGGCGAGGCCGCCCGCCCGGCCGAGCGGTCGAGACCATGGTCGGTCACGATGGCCGTCGAGGTGAGCCTTGCCCGTGACCTGGGCTGCAAGGTGATCGTCAGGCCCAGTGCAAGCCCGCCGTCAGGGTCGCCGGAGACGATGGTGCCCGGCCCCTCCGGCAGCGCGAAGTGACCGCCCGCTGTCGGAGGGCGCCGACTGCTGGCCCAGGTGCCAGCCTGGATCGAGCCCGGGCTAAGTCGCGGCGCCGCGCTCCAGCCGGTCGATCCTGGCCAGTACGGGCTCGAGTTCGGCCCGGATCGCGGCAGACAACTGGTCGCCGGTCAGGGTCGGCGCTACCGGCTGCTCCGCCGCGAGCTGCGCGTGCGCGCTCCAGCCGGCCAGCGCCGCGGCGACGGTGCGCCTGGTCACCCGCAGGTCGGCGCCGAGCGAGCGCAGCACGCTGCCCGCCACGCCATCCAGCTCGCCGATGAGGCCGAGCAGCAGGTGCTCCGAGCCGACGTAGCCGTTGCCGAGCCCGGACGACTCGTTGGCCGCCAGCTCGATGACCGCCGCGACCTGGCTGCTCATGGTCGGCTTGGCAGCCGCCGCGCCGGTCTCGGTGCCGGATGGCGCGCGCTTGTCCAGCGCGGCCCGGATCTGGTGCGGCGTGATCTCCATGGCGGTCAGCACCTCGACGGCCATGCCCCCGTGCCCGACGAGCGCGCGCAGGAGGTGCCCGGTGTCGATCTCGGGCCGTCCCTCGGCGACCGTGCTGGCCTGAGCGGCCTGGAGCACGGACATGGCGCGCCTGGTGAAGTGGACAACCGGCGGGTCATGCGGCGCGCCATCCGGGAACGCCGTGGTGACCTCGCGAATGGCCGTGACGCGTCGCACGGCCTGCTCGAGGGCGCGCTGGCATACGGCCGAGACGGGCACGCCCGCGTCCTTCACCGCCTCCGCCAGGGCGTCCGGCAGGTACACGTTGATCTTCGGCATCCGCCGCCCCTTGGTCGGCCGTGCTTGATAACCCTCAGATAACCCCATTAGGGTTATAGTAGTCAACCCTGCTGTCGCGGGCGTTGTTGTCACATCCGCTCGGGGCCGGGTGTCAGTGTGGGTGACATCAGGCAACGGGAGAGCATGACCGATGGCCGACACGGACTGGCTGGCAGCCGTTTTCGAGGCGCACCGCGAGCACCTGCGGGCGGTCGCCTACCGGCTGCTCGGCTCGATGTCCGACGCCGATGACGCCGTACAGGACGCCTGGCTGCGGTTGTCCGGCGCGGATACCAGCGAGGTGGACAATCTCGGCGGCTGGCTGACCACGGTCGTCGCGCGCGTGTCGCTCAACATGCTCCGGTCGCGTCGGCACCGGCAGGAGGAACCGGTCGGCGATGCCTGGCCCCGGGCCGCGGAGACGGCGGCCGCGGCTGACGAATCGGGCCTGGCCCCGCGGGCGGCCGGCAATCCAGAGGACGAGGCGGTGCTCGCGGACTCGGTCGGGCTGGCCCTGCTGGTCGTGCTGGACACGCTCACGCCGGCCGAGCGGCTGGCGTTCGTGTTGCACGACATGTTCGCCATGCCGTTCACCGAGGTGGCGGCCGTGCTCGGGCGCTCGACGGACGCAACGCGGCAGCTCGCCAGCCGGGCCAGGCGCCGGGTACGCGGCGCGCCCAGCCCGGATCGCGCCGCCGACCTCGCGCGCCAGCGGGAGGTGACATCGGCGTTCATGGCCGCGACCCGCGGCGGTGACATGTCGGCCCTGCTCGCGCTGCTGGACTCCGACGTCGTCCTGACGGCCGATGCCGCCGCGAGCCCGTCCGGCAGGCTGACGCGGCTGCGGGGTGCGGCCATGGTCGCCAGGGGCGCGGTCATGTCCTCCGGCCGGGCCGGCCAGTCTCAGCTGGCCCTGGTGAACGGCGACGTGGGCATCGTGTTCGCGCCCGCCGGCCGGCTGCGGCTCGTGCTGCTTCTGACGGTCAACCCCGGGGGCCGGGTTGCCGCGATAGACGTGATGGCCGACCCGGACCGGCTGGGGCGGCTGCGGCTGGCCCTGCTGCCCGACTAGGACCCGCTGGCCATCAGCATCCTGGCCGACCGACGGCGCGCCAGATTCTGCGAGACGTAGCGTTCGGAGAGATGAATTCGGTCTTTGCGGGTCGTCAGAAGTATGACGAAGGGAGCATGCCGATGACGACGGCCCGAACTGAACTGGATCCGCGTTTCAGCGATCCCGGCGCGGTGGCCACGGAATGGGACGAGACGCGGAGGGTCCTGGAAGCGGCCGAGCTGTTCTGGATCACCACGGTCCGGGCCGACGGCCGGCCCCACGTCACCCCGCTGGTCGCTGTCTGGCTGGACGGCGCGATCCACTTCTGCACCGGACCCGCGGAGCAGAAGGCGGTCAACCTGGGCGGCAATCCGAACGTGATCCTCACCACCGGCTGTAACCGCTGGGACGCAGGGCTGGACGTGGTGGTCGAGGGCGTCGCCGTCAGGCAGGCCGACCGCGGGATGCTCGAACGGCTGGCCGCGGCGTGGGCGACGAAGTGGGACGGTCAATGGGACTTCAGGGTCGGCGACGGCTGCTTCCGGCACCCTGAGGGAGGCGCGATCCTGGTGTTCTCGGTCGCGCCCGCCAAGATCCTCGCGTTCGCCAAGGGCACCTTCGGTCACACGCGGCACCTTTTCGGACCGGATCCGCGCGGGCCCGGCGTGACTGCGGCTCGGCAGGCGTGCGCGGGAGATTGAAGGACGCCAGACCGGCCCTGGCAGCACCGGTCGGCCCGGTCCGCGAGCGGTCGCGCGCTGGACGCGGACCGCTGCCGCTGACGCGATCGACAAGACCGGTGAACTTTCCGGGGCCATCGTACGTTTTAAGTCACGATATATCTTGCTGTGCCGAGCAGACGCGATGTATCTTGATCTGCGTCGGCGCATGACGGGGATGCGGCTCAGAAGGACGGAGCGGACCATGTTCGAGCGGTTTACCGACCAGGCGCGACGGGTTCTGGCCCTGGCCCAGGAAGAGGCCAGGATGCGCAACTGCAACCGCGTCGGCACCGAGCACCTCCTGCTGGGCCTCATCCATGAGCGCGACGGCCTGGCCGCTCAGGCGCTGGAATCGCTGGGGATCAGCGCCGAGGACGTCCGGCGGAAGATCGAGGAGATCAGCGGCGAGTACCCGGAGCCATCGGCTGCCCACGCTGAGTACACACTGCGGGCCAAGAAGGCACTGGACCTCTCGCGGCGCGAGGCGCTGCAGCTTGGCCACAACCACATCGGCACCGAGCACCTCCTGCTCAGCTTGATCCGCGAGGGCGAGGGGCCCGCGGCGCAGGTGCTGCTGGAGCTCGGCGCGGACCTGAGCCGGGTGCGTCAGCAGGTGCTGCTGATGCTGGGCGGCAACGAGGACGACGGTGAGCCGGAGGTCGCGGACGGGGCGCCGGGCCCGGAGGCCGGGGGCGGGGACAGCAGGTTGCTCGCCGAGATGTTGCGACGGGTCGAGGACATGGACGCACGGCTGTCATCCGTCGAGCAGCGTCTGGGAACCGGGCCGGACGTCCGGGATCTGGATCAGCAGCTGGACCAGGCCCGCCGGGACAAGGAGTCCGCCGTCAGCGCGGAGGATTACGAGAGTGCCGCGGTGCTGCGCAACAGGGAACGTCGGCTACTCGCGGACAAGGCCTCACGCCAGGAGGAGTGG
>JASHUI010000218.1:0-4580 GCA_030040095.1 Streptosporangiaceae bacterium
GTCACCGCGGCCGGGATGCCCCGCGCCGAGGCGGCCGACCTGGTGCGGCGCATGGCCGGCCGGTTCCGGATTCCCGACGCCCTGCGCCGCGCCGACGCCCTGGCCCGCACCGGCCTCCCCGCGCCGGAGGCAAGATAGCCGATATAACGGTCATCTGGGACCCCGCCGTGAGGAGAGCCTGCCGTGGCCGAAACCGCCCCGTCCCCGTCCGTCCCCGGCCAGGCGGGCGGCCGCCCGGCACTGATGACCGGGGCCCCGCCGTTCCCGCCGCAGTCCAGGGTGACGCTCGCGAACTGGCAGGACCCGCCGTTCAACCGCTGGGCCTTCCAGCACATCAGGGAGCTGATCCCGACGGCGAGGATCTCCCGCGGCCACGGGCCGGCCTGGGAGCTGCCGCGGGCCGAGCGCGACGTCCTGGGCATCAGGTTCCGGTCCGGTGACCGCGAGCTGACCGTGGCCGGCCTGCTGGCCGAGACCTATACCGACGGCTTCCTGGTGCTGCACCGGGGCCAGATCGTGGCCGAGCACTACTTCAACGGCATGGCCCCGGACGTCCCGCACCTGCTGATGTCGGTGTCGAAGTCGGTGACCTCGGCGGTCGCCGGGGTGCTCGCCGGACGCGGCGACCTGGCCGTCACGGCCGCGGTCGAGGAGATCGTGCCGGAACTGCGCGGCACCTCGTTCCAGGGCGCCACCGTGCAGGACCTGCTGGACATGCGGGCGGGCACCTGCTTCGACGAGAACTACGAGAACGTCGACGCCCACGTGCGCGACTACGAGCGGGTGTACCTGTGGCGGCCCGACGACGGGCGGCCGCGCCCGGCCGACGCCCTGGCCTACTTCGCGACGTTGTCGAACGACGGCCCGCACGGCGGCCCGTTCCGGTACCGGTCGATCCTGACCGACGTGCTGGCCTGGGTGCTGGAGCGGGCGGCGGGGGCGCGGCTGCACCAGCTTGTGGCGGCCCGGCTGTGGCAGCCGATGGGCGCCGAGTTCGACGCGGAGGTCACCGTCGACCGCCACGGCAACCCGATGGCCGACGGCGGGATCTGTGCGACCCTGCGCGACGTGGCCCGGTTCGGCCAGCTCTACCTGCAGCGCGGCCGGGCCGGCGGCCTGGAGGGCGGCCGGCCCGTCGTGCCCGGCGACTGGATCGACGACACGATCCGGGGTGCCCCGGACGGTGCCGACGCGTTCCTGGCCGGGGAAGGAGCGGTGGGTTATCCGCGCGGGGCCCACTACCGGAATTGCTGGTGGGTCAGGGATCCGGCTGGTGCGTTCTATCAGGCGTCCGGCATCAACGGTCAGAACGTGTTCGTGCACGTGCCGTCGCAGACGGTGGTGGCGAAGCTGTCCACGTGGCCGACCGCGCTCAGCCCGGCCGCCGTCCCCACCAGGGAGGCCGTGCTGGCCATCGCCAGTGCCCTGCAGGCCGGCTGACGGCCGCAGGGCACCTGTGATGACCGGTTCTAGGCCGCCGGGCCGGTGGCCAGGGTCACGCTGGCCGACTGAGCCTGGCCGGCCTGGTCGGTCCAGCCGATGGTGACGTGGTCACCCGGGTGATGCTGCTCCATCGCCGACTGGAGCGATTCCGGCGAGGTGACGGTCTGGCCGCCCAGCGACGTGATCACGTCGCCCGCGGTGATGCCGACGCTCTGCGCGGCCGATCCGGGCAGGACCCCGGCCACGGCGGCACCGGACCCGGCCGGCACGCCCTGGGCCGAGGCGCTGCTGGCGGACATGACCTCGACGCCCAGGAAGCCGGTGGCGCCGATGTGCACCGTCGACGAGCCGTCGCCGGCCTCGATCTGGCTGGCGATGGCGGTCGCCTCGTTGATCGGGATCGCGAACGCCTCGGTCTGGTTCTGGGTGGACTGGAACTGCATCTGGTTGGACGCCGCGGTGTTCATGCCGATCACCTCGCCGCGGGAGTTGACCAGCGGTCCGCCCGAATCCCCGGGCTGGATCGGCGCGTTGTGGTTGATCAGGCCGCTGAGCTGCTCGGTCGTGCCCGAACCCTGATCTGAGGCGGTGATGGAGGCGTCGAGCCCGGTGATCTTGCCGGTGGCGACCGACGGGGTCCCGCCCTTGCCCCCGGCGTTGCCGAGCGCGGTCACGGCCTGCCCGACCGCGGCGGTGGAGGAGTTGCCCAGGTCCACGGTGGACAGCCCGGAGGCTCCCTGAAGCTGGATGACGGCGACGTCCTTGCTCTGGTCGTAGCCGACCACCTTGGCCGTGTAGGAGCGGCCGTTGCCGATGTCGGTGGCCGTGATCGAGGTGGCCCCCTCGATCACGTGGTTGTTGGTCAGCACCTCGCCCGACGACGTCAGCACCTGGCCGGTGCCGGCCGCCTGGGCCTGCTGGTAGCCGAGCGTGGACACGATGTCCACCAGGCCGGGGTCGACCCTGGCTGCGATCTGGGACGTGGCCAGCGCGCCGCCGCCCAGGGTGCCGTTCGTGGCCTGCAGGCCGAAGAAGGTGCCCAGGCCGGCCGCCAGCGCGACGGCGACCACCAGCGCCCCGCGGCGAAAGCGCCGCACCGGGCTGCCCGGCGGTCCCTGGTATCCGCCGTAGCCGTATCCGCCCGGTCCGCCGGGCCCGCCCGGTCCGTAGGCGCCGGGCCAGGGCGGCGGTGGCGGCGGCGGCGGAGGCGGCGTCTCCCCGGCGTCCGCCCACATCCGCGGGTCGTAGGTGCTCCTCATGGAAGGTGCCCCCTCGTACGCATCGATCCTCTTCGACACCTCTAGGATTGTTAACGTAACTGGGAGAAAGCTGAAGGCTGACTGACCGCCTTCTTGATCTTTCCTTGAGCCCGCGCGGCCGCCCGCGAGGCCGCGGGGCGTCGCGGCGGGATGCGGGGGTCGTGGCCTTCCCGCCGGTCATGCGGCCATAAAGGTTCCCGCCATAACTCGCCAAGAGTCATGACCCGGGCGAGTAAGGCGCCCGTGACGGGGATATGGGTCCGGCCGACCGGCGAAATCAAGCGCCGCACAGGGGGGACGGCATGCACCGAAAGCTCGATGTCCTGGCCAAGAAAGGCTTTGTTATCCTGCGCGACCGGCAGGGGCCGCCGATTGACCCCGCCGAGTGGGAGTCGCTCGAATACATGGACTGGAAGAGCGGGGGCGACACCAACTTCGCGCCGCTGACCTCCGCGACCGGCGAGATGGACTGCAGCGGCTTCTGGGACCACGGCAAGCCCGACAAGGGGGGCATCTGGACGAGGAACCGCAAGCTGGCGCCCGGCCTGTGCGATTATGTCACTGGAATCGGCGGAAATTTCGGCCGGGTGCGAATTATCAAGCTCAATCCCAGCGATGAGGCGACCGCCCGGCGCCAGCTGCATTTGGACGATAACAACCGCCTCAACCCGAGCGGAGAGGGCTGGGTCGTCAGGTCCTGGCTCGAGCTGGACAACGCGTCCGGGAAATCGATGTTCATCCTCCGCGAGGATAAGGAGGACCCGGAGACCGAGACCCGCATCCTGCTGCGCCCGGGAATGCAGCTGGTGATCGACACTCAGCGGCTTTACCACGTGGTCTGGCACCCGGGCCCGGGGCCGCGCTACGCGCTGATCACCTCCTGGGAGAGCGACGACGTGATCGACGGCTGGATCAAGCGCGAGATGGCGGGCAGGCGCAAGCCGGCCGGAGCGGCCGGGCCGGAGGCAGAGCGCAAGCCGGCGGCGGCGGGACGAGGCTTGGCATAACAGCTCGCCGTCGCCGCCGGCGCGGCAGGCTGGGATCGTGACGATTCCGTTCCCGGAGCCCACCACCCCGGTGCCATCGCGGTCCTCGGTCTTCCTCGGCTACCTCGACTACTTCCGCTCGTGCCTGGTCGACCGGCTGGAGGGCCTGTCAGACCGGGACCTGCGCGCCAGCCGGCTGCCGTCAGGCTGGGCCCCCATCGAGCTGCTGAAGCACCTGACCCACGTCGAGCTGCGCTGGCTCGAATGGGGCTTCGAGGGCCGGGACGTCGGCGACCCGTGGGGCGACCAGCGAGACGGCCGCTGGTACGTGGCGCCCGGCGAGACCCTCGGCGACCTGGTGGCGGCGCTGCACGCCCGAGCCGCCCGGACCAGGGGCATCGTCGAATCCCACGGCCTGGCCGACATCGGCCAGCCGGGGCAGCGGTGGGCCGGCGCCGATCCCGCGTCGCTGGAGCGGATCTTGTTCCACCTGCTTCAGGAGTACGCGCGCCACGTCGGCCACCTGGACATCGTCGCCGAGCTGGCCGGCGGCCCGACCGGGGAGTGACGCCCTCTAGCCGGCCGGCTCGCCCTCGCCGGGCACCGCCGTCCGGCTCACCCGGAGCCCGGCCGCGCTCGCCAGCGACGCGAAGGCGGCCGCGTCGTACACCGCGGCGCCGCCGTGGTCGTTGTTGAAGTAGACGAAGACCTCGGCCCCGTCCGGCCAGGTCTGCGCTATCCGCCGTACCCAGCCCTGCAGGGCGCGCTCGCCGTATCGCGGCGGCGGCTGGGCCGCGCCCTCGTGCAGGCGCAGATACCCCCAGTCCGCGGTGCGCCACACCGGGCCGACCGGCCGGCCGAGCCGGTCCGCCCAGCAGGCGGCGGCCCCGTG
>JASHUI010000219.1:0-3670 GCA_030040095.1 Streptosporangiaceae bacterium
GGCGGCGCTGTAGGCGGGAGAGCGGGCGGCCACGGTGGCCGGGTCGGCGCCGTCCCGCAGCGCCTCGGCGGCGGTCGCGTCGTCGGGCAGGTAGGTGGGCGGAGGTCCGCCAAACAGGTTCTCGTGCGTCATGCCTGCCATCTTGCCGGATAGGTTAGCTTGCGTGATGGACGGCGAGCTCGCGGCGGCTGGCAGCGGCGTTTTCCCGATCGGCGGCAACCTGGCGGTCACCCGGCTCGGGTTCGGTGCGATGCGGATCACCGGCCCGGGCATCTGGGGCGAGCCTGCCAACCGGTCCGAGGCTATCCGGGTGCTGCGCCGGGCGGTGGAGCTGGGCGTCGATTTCATCGACACCGCCGACTCCTACGGGCCCTTCATCAGCGAGGAGCTCATCCACGAGGCGTTGTACCCCTACGGCGGCCTCGCGATCGCGACCAAGGGAGGTCTCACCCGCTCCGGCCCGGACCAGTGGGGCACGGTGGGCCGGCCCGAATACCTCCGGCAGTGCGTGGAGATGAGCCTGCGCCGTCTCGGCCTGGACACGATCGACCTCTACCAGCTGCACCGGATCGATCCGCAGGTGCCGGCCGCCGATCAGGTCGGCGAGCTGAGCGACCTGCGCAAAGAAGGAAAGATCCGGCATATCGGGCTATCCGAGGTGAGCGTGCCGGAGATCAGGGAGGCCCGGCTGACCACGGCGATCGCGTCCGTGCAGAACCTCTACAACCTGCGCGACCGGCGCTGGGAGGAGGTGCTGGACTATTGCGAGCGCGAGGGCCTCGGCTTCATCCCGTACTGCCCGATCGCGACCGGGCAATTTAACGCGCCGACTGGGCCGCTCTCGATGCTCGCCCGGCAGGCCGGCGCCACCGGCGTCCAGCTGGCGCTGGCGTGGCTGCTGCGCCGGTCACCGGTCATGCTGCCGATCCCCGGCACCGGCTCCGTCAGCCACCTGGAGGAGAACGTCGGCGCCGCCCAGCTGGAACTGGACGAGGTCCAGTTCCAGGCGCTCTCGGCCCTGGCCCCGGTGCCGGGGGCGTGACGGCCTGCCGGCGCTCGATCGCGGCCCGGGTCAGCCGATCTGCTTGCCGGCCGACATCAGGTCCTGACAGGCCTGCACCACGCGGTCGCTCATCGACTGCTCCGCGGCCTTGCCCCAGGACCGCGGGTCATAGGCCTTCTTGCTGCCGACCTCACCGTCGATCTTGAGGACCCCGTCGTAGTTGGTGAACATGTGCCCGGCCACCGGCCGGGTGAACGCGTACTGGGTGTCGGTGTCCACGTTCATCTTCACCACGCCGTAGGAGATCGCCTCCCGGATGTCCTCCAGCGCGGAGCCCGACCCGCCGTGGAAGACCAGGTCGAACGGCTTGTCCTTGCCGTACTTGGCGCCGACCGCGTCCTGGATGTCCTTCAGCACCGCGGGCCGCAGCCTGACGTGGCCCGGCTTGTAGACGCCGTGCACGTTGCCGAACGTGGCGGCCAGGATGTACCGGCCGTTCTCGCCGAGCCCCAGGGCCTCGGCGGTGGCCAGGGCGTCCTCCGGAGTGCTGTACAGCTTCTCGTTCATCTCGCCGACGATGCCGTCTTCCTCGCCGCCGACGACCCCGATCTCCATCTCCATGATCACGTGTGCTTTGGCGCACTGCCCCAGCAACTCGGCGGCGATCCGCAGGTTCTCGCCCAGCGGCACCGCCGAGCCGTCCCACATGTGGGACTGGAACAGCGGTTCCTCGCCGCGTGCCACCCGCTCGGTGGATATCTGGACCAGCGGGCGCATATAGCCGTCCAGCTTGTCCTTCGGGCAGTGGTCGGTGTGCAACGCGACGTGCACCGGGTACTTGGCGGCGACGGTGCGGGCGAAGTGGGCCAGCGCCACCGCGCCGGTGACCATGTCCTTCACCGACTGGCCGGACAGGTACTCGGCCCCGCCGGTGGACACCTGAATGATCCCGTCGCTGCTGGCCTCGGCGAACCCGTGCAGGGCGGCGTTCAGCGTCTGGCTGGAGGTCACGTTGATCGACGGATAGGCGAAGCCGTTCTCCTTCGCGCGGTCCAGCATCTGCGCGTACACCTCTGGCGTCGCGATGGGCATGACGGCCGCCCCCTCTCTGTCGGTACCGCAACCAGTATCCCGCGCGCGGCCGGATGAACCGGTGGTCCCCCGCTAAACGGCTCCTCAACCGCCGCCTGCGCGCCTGGCCGCCGCACGCCCTAGCCTGGCGCCAGCCCGAGGTCGTCCAGTTCGTACGCCGCGCGATAGGTCAGGCCGCGCTCGGTGACCCGGGGCCGGGCCCCGCGCTCCACGATGACCGCCACGCCCGCCACCTCGGCGCCGGCCTCGACCAGCGCGTCGACGGCGGTCAGCACCGAGTTCCCGGTGGTCGAGGTGTCTTCCACGGCCAGCACCCGCCGCCCGGCCACGTCGGGTCCCTCGATCCGGCGCTGCAGGCCGTGCTCCTTCTCCGTCTTGCGCACCACGAACGCGTCGAGCCGCCGGCCCTGGGCCCCGGCCGCGTGCATCATCGCGGTGGCGACGGGGTCGGCGCCGAGGGTCAGGCCGCCGACGGCGTCATAGTCCAGGTCGCTGGTGAGCTCGAGCATCACCCGCCCGACCAGCGGCGCGGCGAGGCCGTCCAGCGTCACCCGGCGCAGGTCGACGTACCAGCCAGCATGCTGACCGGAGGCCAGCACCACGTCGCCGTGGATCACCGCCTTGGCCTTGATGGCGCTCAGCAACTCGGTGCGGTCGGTCACGACAGCCAAGCCTAGCGACGACCTGGGAAACACGAGCTTACGGCGGGCTTGTGATCTACGCGTTATGTCACGACGGTGGCCCGGCGCTGGTAACGTCTCGCACGGAGGGAAGGACGGTATCGCGTGGATCGTTGCGCGCTGTTCGTGGATGCGGGCTATGTGCTAGCTGATGGCGCCATGGCCGTCCACGGAACCCGTCAGCGGGACTCCGTCTCCTGGGACTACGCGGGCTTGGTCAAGCTGCTCACCGGGGTTTCCCGGGACCGTACCGGCCTGCCCGTCCTGCGCTGCTACTGGTACGAGGCGACGGTCGAGGGACGGCGCAGCTCGGAGCATAATGCGCTGGCCGACCTGCCCGGGGTCAAGCTGCGCATGGGCCGGATGCGGCCCGGCCGGCGCGAGGGCGTCGAAGCCGAGATGCACCGTGACCTGACCACTCTGGCCAGGAACCACGCGGTGAGCGACGTGGTCATCGTCAGCGCCGAGGAGGACCTCGCGGAGGTCATCGCCGAGGTGCAGGACCACGGGCTGCGGGCGATCATCGTGCACATCGCGGCGGACGGCAACTGGACGGTCCCCAGGCCGCTCCGCCAGGAGTGCGACGACATCGTGGAGGTCGGCGCCGCGCACCTGCGGCCCTTCGTCGACCTCATCCCCGGGGCCGAGCCCGCCGAGCACGACGACCAGTACCGCAACGGCAACTACCAGCGGCGCGGCATCGCCAACGGTCACGGCCCCGGCTTCGGCCCTGCCGTGACCCATCAGGGCCTGCCGGCCGCCGCGCTTCCCGCGCCGCCCGCGATCTACACCGGCCCGATGGGGGAGGACTACCACCGCACGGCCCAGCCGTCCGTCCAGGGACCACTCGCGCTGTCCGCGCTCGCGGCCGCCGCGGCCGTCGGCCCGCCGCGGC
>JASHUI010000220.1:0-10620 GCA_030040095.1 Streptosporangiaceae bacterium
CCGTCCGGGCAGCGGCAGCCCGGGACTTCGCCCGGGCCGGCCACCGCGGCATCGGCGCTGGACGAGGCGGCGGCTGCCGCCGCGCGCCAGCCCGCGGGCCACGGCCGTTACTTCGTCACCGAGACCGAGATCGCCGGGCCGGACAGTTTCAGGGATACGGGGATAGTCGAAGAGTGGATCGGCAACGGAGTCGCCGGATTGACCGTGTACGGGCCGCCCTCGGACCCTCTCGACCGGATCACCCCCGCAACCGATCAGATACCGCTCGGCAATGCGGTTGTCAGCTGGGCTGAGCTTCGGCACCTGCCGACGGCGCCCGGCCCGCTGCTGGCCGACATCGCCAAGGTGTCCGGCCATTCGCGCCTGCCCCCGTCGGCGAATACGGAGTTCGAGACCATAGCGGGCCTGCTCTCCGATGCCCCGGCTCCGCCCGGGCTGCGCTCCGCGCTCTTCCGCGTCGCCGCCGCGCTGCCCGGGTTGCGTGTGGTGCCGCACGTCTACGACCTCGTCGGGCGTCCCGCGACCGAGGTGTACATGCCCGGTAACGGTCCGCAGGCGTGGCGTGCCCTGCTCTTCGATCCGGGCACGGGCGCTGTCCTCGGCGGTGCCGTGATGCTCCCGCACGCCGGGTGCCATACCGAGCTAGAAGATGCCGTGCTGTCTTCCGGCTACGTCGGCTCGACGGGCCAGCTGCCGCCCGGTGCGCCGCGGCGGGCGCAACGACTCGTCCCGCCCCTCATCATCACCTCCTCCCGCTGCGTTCGGCGCGTCCCGCCCTCACCGGTCCCGCCCAGCCCGCAGCCGTCCCCTCAGCCCTCGCCGAGGCCGGTGTCCCCGTCGCCGTCGCCGTCCCGGCCAAGCTGACCTCCCGGCCAAGCCGACAGGCCGTCATTTCAACGCCGGTACCCGTGACGAGGCGAACGATGGTCCTCCTCTGGACCGCCGGGATCGCAACCGCCCTGAGCCTGGCTCTCGGCGCGGTGAGTTGCGAGCCAGCCCGTGCGTGCCAGGGCCACGGCGGGGTGTCCCGTATAACGGCCGGGTCGGCCTTCGCCAGGTGCAAGGACGGAACGATCGAGAACTACCACAACCCCTGAGCCGGTCTCCGCCCAGAGACCGCGCAGGATGCGCGGCTAGCGCAGGTACCGCTCGATCACCGGCGCGACCAGCGCCACGATCTCGTCCGGGCTGGCCCTTGCCAACGGGTCGAGCCGGAGCACGTGCCGCATCATCGCGATGCCGATGAGCTGGGCCGCGACCAGACAGGCCCGCAGTCGGGCGTCAGGGTGCCCGGTCAGGCGGGCGATGACCGGCAGCAGTTCCGCGGTCATGAACTCGCGCAGCATGGCCGCGGCCTTCTCGTTGGAGACCGCGGAGCGGACCAGGGCCAGTATCGCGTTCCGGCTCTGGTCGCTGTCCACGAACTGCAGGTAGAACCGGACCAGCGTCTCGGCCGACTCGCGCAAAGACTCGGCGTCCAGGCCCGCGAACAGCTCGGACAGCCGGACCGGGAGGCCGGTCGCCTCCGTGAACAGGGCTTCCTTGGTCCCGAAGTAGTGGATCAGCAGCGCCGGGTCGACCCGCGCGTCGCCGGCGATGCTGCGCAGCGACGTGGCGTCGTAGCCTCGGGTCGCGAACCGCCTGCGGGCGACGCCGAGGATCGCGTCGCGGGTGTCCGGGGTCCCGGGACGGCGGCCGGTCCTGGTCACGAGGCAGCCGGCCGGCACGCCGCCGGCCCGCTCATGACGATGGCCACGAACGCCTCCTCCAGGTTGGCCGGGACGACGTCGACGGCGGCGTCGAGCCCTCCGGCGGCCAGCAGGTCAGCGATGGCCGTGGCCTGGCCGGCGACCCGCAGCACCTTCTGGCCATGCACCTGGACGCCGAGGCCCCGCCCGTCGAGCAGCGCGAAGGCCCGGCCCCAGTCGTCGCAGCGAACCTCCACCACCGTGCGGTCGCCGATGATGCCGGCGCTGGTGCCGGCGGCCACGACGCGGCCGTCGGCCATGACGACCAGCCGGTCGCACTCCTGCGCCTCCTCCATGCCGTGGGTGGTGACCAGCACCCCGGCGCCGCCGTCGGCCGCCCGCCGGATCTCCTCCCACAGCCGCGCCGCGCCGAGCGGCCCGACGCCGGATGTCGGCTCGTCGAGCACCAGCAGCCGGGGCTGGTGGGACAGCGCCACCGCGAACGCGACCCGGCGCTGCGCCCCGAGCGGCAGGTCGCCCGCGAGCTGATCCCGCCAGGCAGCGAGGGCCGGCGGCGGCCCGGCGGCGGTGCCGAACGCCGCGGCGGTGAAACTCCAGTTCTCGGCCACGGTCAGGTCGTCGTAGAGGCCAAGCGTCTGCGGCACGTAGCCGACGCGCCGCCGGGTCGCGGTCGACGGGGCCGCCCCGAACAGCCGCACGACCCCTTCGCTCGGCCGCAGCAGGCCCAGCAGCAGCCGGATCAGGGTCGTCTTGCCGGCGCCGTTCGCCCCGAGCAGGCCGACCACCTCGCCCGGCCCGATGGCCAGGTCGGCCGCATCGACGGCCGTGAAGGACCCGAAGCGCATGGTCACCTGGCGCGCCAGGGCCAGGACGTCCATCTACCGTCCCTCCTCGCCGGCCAGCGCGGCGACGACCACCGCGTCCTCGAAGTCGGGCTCGGTCCTCGTGACGCCGTCCGGAAGCTCGCCCTCCGGCGCCCACACCCGCCAGTCGGCGCCCCGACGCCAGGACAGCGGGGCGGGCAGGCCCGCGGTGCCACGCGGGGCCGTGCCGACCGCGCCGGGGACGCCGCGCAGGATATCGTCCGGCGAGCCGCTCGCGAGGACCCGCCCGTCCTCCAGCAGCACCACGGACGAGGCCCGAGCCGCCTCGTTGACGTAGGTGGTGGCGACGACGACGGCCGTGCCCTGGGCGGCGGCCCCGGAGATCAGCCGCCACAGCTCGGCCCGGCTGACCGGGTCGACGCCCGTGGTCGGCTCGTCCAGGACCAGCATCTCGGGCCGGTGCAGCAGCGCCAGTCCCACGGCCAGTTTGCGCTGCATGCCGCCGGACAGCTGACCGCCCAGGCGGCGGCGGGCGCCGGAGAGGCCGATGCGCTCGAGGATCTCCGACTCCCGCCGGACGCGCCCGCCCGCCGGGAGCCGGTAAGCCTCGGCGGAGAAGTCGAGGTTCTCCTGGACGGTCAGGTCCGCGTACAGTCCGGCCGTGGCCGGGACGTACCCGGCGCGCTCCTTGGCCGGACGGCGCACGGTCCCGGCCTCCGGCTCCAGCAGCCCGACCAGGGCTCGCAGGCAGGTCGTCTTCCCCGCCCCGTCCCCGCCGACCACCACGGTCACCCGGGAGGGCTCGGCCGGCACGGTCACCGAGTCCAGGGCCAGCCGGCGCCCGAACCTGACCCGGACGTCCGCCAGCCCCCAGCCCGTGCCTTCGCCCGCGGTCACGCCGGGACCGACTCTCCGACCATGGCCTCGCCGCCCTCGGTGCCGGGCCCGCCCCTGGCGCGCCGGGCGCTCGGGGCCAGGTCGCGCCGGAACCGGGCGATGGCCAGGCCGAGCACCACGACGGCCAGCAGGGCCAGCAGCCCGAGCGGCTGCCAGAGGGCGGTGATCGGCGTCGCCTTCAGCATCACGCCCCGGCTTATCTGGATGAAGTAGGTCAGTGGCAGCACCCACGAGATCCACCGCACCCCCGGCGCCATCGAGGACACCGGGAAGATCAGGCCGGACAGCAGCACCTGGGGCAGCATGACCATGAACGCCAGCTGGATGGCCTGCCCCTGGTTCTGCGAGAGCGTCGACACCAGGACGCCCATGCCCAAGGTGACCAGCAGGAACAGCCCCGCCCCGAGCGCGAACGTGCCGACGTTCCCGGTGAACGGCACGTGGAACACGCCGATGCCGATTCCGATGATCAGCACCAGGTCCACCGCGGCGACCATCAGGTACGGGGCGATCTTGCCCGCGATCACGTCCCAGGCGCGCAGCGGCATCACCGCCAGCTGTTCGAGAGTGCCTGCCTGCCGTTCCCGGACCACGCCGAGGCTGGTGATGAGCGTGCCGATGAACACCAGGATCAGGCCGGCCAGGCCGGGCACCATCACCCACGAGGTGGTCAGCTTCGGGTTGTAGAGGATCTGCACCCTGACCGGCGGCGACCCCGGGCTGCTGCCGCGGGCGGCCGCCAGCTTCGCCAGGGCGCCCTCGGCGGTCAGCACCGGCAGCAGCTGCGAGCCGTCCATCAGCACCTGGATCGCCGGGCCGCCGGTCACGACGGCGACCGTCGCCTGGCCATCCTGCAGCCGGGACCGCGCCGTGGCCTGCCCGGCCGCGGGGTCGACCTCGGTCACGTGGAAGGGAGCGCGCAGCACCGCCGCCGCCTGCGCGGCGCCCGGCCCGGTCACCACGGTCGGGATGTTGCTGACGCTGAAGTTGGCCGCGTAGCCGAACACGACCAGCAGCACGACCGGTAGCACGATCATCATCGCCACCGTTCGGCGGTCGCGCCTCAGCTGGCGGAACTCCTTGGCCACCATCGCCCACATGCGGCCTCCCGGCGGAATTAATTCAACGACTGATGAAGTCTACGATCGTTGAGTTTTCGATGTCAAGCAATGGCCGGTTGCGTGGCGGTACCGTGCGTTGCGTTATCATCCAGGGGTTTTATTCCCTGACCTGCGAGAACTCCCCGGGGCCGCGTGTGCGAGTGTTCGAGAGCAACTGGATGCAGATCGAGGACTACCTGCGGCGGGACGACCGGATCGTGCTGCCGACCGGTTCGACTGAGCAGCACGGCTACCTCTCGCTGGGGACCGACGCGATCCTGGCCGAGCGGGTCGCGGTGGAGGCCGCGGAGCCGCTCGGCATTCCGGTGCTGCCGGCGCTCCCGTTCGGGATGGCTCCCTACTTCGCCGCGTTCCCCGGCAGCATGAGCTTGCGGATCACCACCTACATCGAGGTGATGCGGGACCTTCTCGACGGCCTGGCCGCCCAGGGCTTCCGCCGCATCGCGATCGTGAACGGGCACGGCGGCAACGCCCCGGTGACCGGGTTCATCCGGGAGTGGATCTGCCAGCCGCGGCCGGAGCGGGTGCAGGTGCTGTTCCACAGCTGGTACAACGCGCCGCAGACGGCGGCCGCCGCCGACAAGTTCGACAGCGATCAGATGCACGGAGGCTGGGTGGAGAACTTCGCGTGGACCCGGGTGGCAGGGGTCGACCTGCCGTCCGGCCAGAAGCCGGTCATACCCCGGGAGCTCGTCGGGCAGTTCGACCCGGGGCAGGTGCGCGCCGCCGCCCCTGACGGCATGCTCGGCGGCGCCTACGCCCGGCCGGACGCCGACATGCGGGTCGTGTGGGACGCCGGCGTGGCCGAGGTCAGGGCGCTGCTCGAAAACGGCTGGGCCCGATGACGGGGAGCCTGGCCGGCAAGACCGCGGTCGTGACCGGCACCGCGCACGGCATCGGCGCCGCCATCGCCGAGGCGCTCCGGGGCGACGGGGCGTCGGTGCACGGCATCGACAAACAGGACGTGGACGTCACCGACCCGGCGGCGGTCGAGGTCTTCTTCGCCGAGAAGGGCTACGTCGACATCCTGGTCAACTGCGCCGGGGGCGTCTGCGGGCAGGTCGGCCATCCGGTGGAGCGGGTCTCGCCCGCTGACTGGTTCGCCGTCGTCAACGCCAACCTGACCAGCGCGTTCCTGTGCACCCGGGCGGTCGTCCCCGGGATGAAGGAGCGCCGCTGGGGCCGCATCGTCAACATCTCGTCGGCGGCGGGCCTGACCGTCAGCAAGACCGGGATCCAGGCCTACACCAGCGCCAAGGCGGGCCAGATCGGGTTCACCCGCCAGATGGCCAAGGAACTGGGGCCGTTCGGCATCACGGTCAACTGCATCGCGCCCGGATTCATCCGGTCCAACCCGACCACCGAGCGGCAGTGGGAGAGCTACGGCGAGGAGGGCCAGCGGCACCTGATCGAGGGCATCGCGACCCGGCGGCTCGGCGACCCGGCGGACATCGCCAACGGGGTGCGGTTCTTCGTGTCGGAGCGGTCCGGCTGGGTCACCGGGCAGACCATCGCGATCGACGGCGGCAGTGCTCTCCTTTGACCCCGGCGACGCCGGCTACCTGCGCGAACTCAGCGAGTACGTCGCGGTGCCGAGCGTCAGCCGGGACGCCAGCGCCGAGACGATGCGCGCCGCCGCGAACTGGCTGGCCGGTCAGCTGGCGTTCGCCGACGGCCGCCTCGTCGAGACCGACGGCCATCCCGTGGTGCGCGGCGACTGGCTGGGCGCCGGCGACGCACCGACGATCCTGGTCTACGGGCATTACGACGTGCAGCCGACGGGCTCGCCGCAGGAGTGGGACTCGCCCCCGTTCGAGCTGACCGTGGACGGCGACGTCGTCCGGGGCCGCGGCGCGACCGACGACAAGGGCCCGGTCTTCATCGTCCTCAAGGTGGCCCAGGCCTTCCTGGCCCAGGAGGGCGGCCTCCCGCTCAACGTGAGGTTCCTGTTCGAGGGCGAGGAGGAGATCGGCAGCCCGCACCTGCCGGCCTTCGTCCGCGAGCACGCCGCGGACCTGGCCGCCGACCTGGTCATCTCGGCCGACGGGGCGATGTGGCGGCCGACCGAGCCTTCGGTGTCGGTCGCGTCCAAGGGCCTGGTCTCGATGGACATCGTCGTCGAGGGCGCCGACACCGACCTGCACTCAGGGCGGTACGGCGGGACCGTCGGCAACCCGCTGCACGAGCTCAGCCGGATCGTGGCCAGCCTGCACCGCCCGGACGGGACGGTCGCGGTGGAGGGCTTCTACGACGGCATTCCCCCGCTCACCGCCGAGCGGCGGCGCGAGATCGCCGCCATCGGTTTCGACGAGGCCGAGTTCCTCGGCCGTCTCGGCCTGTCCCAGGGCCGGGGGGAGGCGGGCTACACCACCCTGGAGCGCCTCTGGGAGCGGCCGACGCTCGAGGTCAACGGCATGCAGGGCGGGGGGAGGTACACGGTGATCCCGCACACCGCGGTGGCGCACGTGTCCTGCCGCCTGGTACCCGGCCAGGATCCGGACCGGGTGATCGAGGCCATCGTCACCCATGTCCGCGCGCAGCCGGCGCCGGGCGTCCGCGTCGCGGTTCGCGTCGATGAGGCACGGGTGCCCGCCTACACGATCCCCTCGGGCCATCCCGCCATCCGCGCCGCCGCGGCCGCGCTCGAGGAGGTGTACCCCGGCCAGCGGGTGCTCGAGGCGTGCATCCCGGGCACGCTTCCGGCTACCGCGCTGTTCGAGGAGGTGCTGGGGGTGAAGACGCTGTTCTTCTCGTTCTCGACCGCCGACGAAAAGCTGCACGCACCCAACGAGTTCCTGCGCATCCGCAGGCTGCGCGAGGGTATGCGGGCCTGGGAGCAGCTGTGGCGGCTGCTCGCCGACGGACCGCACCGCCTCGCCCCGGCCGGAGTTTCCCGTGGCTGACGAGGGCGCCTATCCCTACCTCACCGCGGGCAGCGACTACCCGGCCTTCGAGCTGGCCCCCGAGTTCGGCCGGGTGCCGGCCTACGCCGGCGGGCTGACCCCGGAGCAGGAGCAGCGGGCGCGGCGGCTGCTGCGCGACAGCATCGTGATCAGCCTGCACGACCACCCGGTGCGCTTCCCGCTGCGGATGGAGCAGACCCCGGAGCTGTACCGCACCGGGCGCCAGCACGCCGCCTACGCGGGCCTGGCTGCCTCGGGGCTGACCGTGGTCTTTGACAACATGATGGACGGCACGGCCTGCGTGACCGGTCATGCGCCGTGGCGCTGGGATGACGTCATCACCGACCTGGGCATGCGCCAGGCCGACCTGGCCCACCAGGACGGCGCCATGGCGGTGCGCACGGTGGCGGACATCGACCAGGCGCACCGCTCCGGCCGGGTGGGCCTGGTCTTCGGTCTCGAGGCGGCCACGCCGATCGAGAACGAGATCGACCGCCTCGACGTGCTGTACGGCCTGGGCCTGCGGCAGATCGGGATCGCCTACTCCGATGCCAACGCGCTCGGCAGCGGGCTGGCCGAGGCGCGCGACGGCGGCCTCACCGCGTTCGGCCGGCGTGCGGTCACCCGCATGAACAAGCTGGGTCTCGCCATCGACGTGTCCCACTCGTCGGATCGCACGGCCCTCGACGTGTGCGAGGTGAGCGACCGGCCGGTGCTGATGACCCACGCCGGGGCCCGGGCCGTGTGGGACACCGCCCGGATGAAGCCCGACGACGTGCTGCGGGCCATCGCGGCGACCGGGGGCGTGATCGGAATGTCCGCCGCCCCGCACACCACGCTGTCGGCCGCGCATCCCCGGCACTCGATCGAGTCGGTCATGGACCACTTCCGTTACTGCGTGGACCTGGTCGGCATCGAGCACGTCGCGTTCGGGCCGGACACGCTCTACGGCGACCACGTCCAGCTGCACCGGATCTTCGCCCACCTGCTCGGCATCGCCCAGGTCACCCGCGGGCCCGCGTTCGAGCCGGTCCCGTATGTCGACGGCCTGGAAAACCCCACCGAGAACTTCGGCAACATCTGCGGCTGGCTGGTGCGGCACGGCTTCGACGACGACGCCATACGCGCCGTCATCGGCGGCAACGTCCACCGTGTCCTGCGGTCGATCTGGGTCGGCTGACCGGCGGGCGCCCGGCCCGGTCACGCGGCCGGTTCGACGAGGTAATCGCCCACCGCGGCCAGCAGCAGCGAGCTGCGCATCGCGTTCGTCCGCACGCTGGCGCCGCGCCGCGGGCGCCACAGCAGCCGCCGTCGGGGCGACCGCCGGATCCTGCTGGTCTGCACCAGCAGGGACATTCCGGTCCCGATCAGCGCCCAGCCGATCGCCGAAACGTCTGCCCCCGGCAGCTCATCCTGCAGCCGCTGCCGGATCTCGGCCAGCCCGACGGCCATGGACTCTTGGAACTGGTGACGCAGCTCGGCCGAATCCGCGGCCGCGGCCGGCGAGCCCGGCCGGATCCCGATGAGCTCGCCATACACCCCCGTCATCTCGCACGCCGCCAGTTCGGACCCGACCTCGACCTCGGCAACGTCGGCCCGCGGCTCCGCGGGCGCCGCGGACTCCACCAGTGCCTCACCTACCCGGCTGGCCAGGATCATCGAGGTTCGCTCACCGATTCGCTCGTCAGGGCCGGAGCGCTGGTCGCCGTCGTCGGGGAGCGGGAACAGCATGGCCGTCACCGCGAGAATGCCCCAGCCCAGCTGCCTCGGGTCGGTGCCTGGAAGCTGCCCGGACAGCCACCGCGCGATCCCGGATCCGTAGCCGATCGGCTCGCCCACCGCGGCCTCGTGCCGCCTGAACTCGCGCTGCAGCTCGGCGCGGCTGGTCACCAGCCGCTCCGACGGATTAACGCCCATACCTGACGATATCCGACAAATAGTGTTACGGCCCCTGGCCTCAGACGACATCGTCTAACGCCTCCCCCGCCTGCTCGCCCGGCCCGGTCAGGCCACGAACCCCCGCCGCGGGCGTCTGGCCATGTTCCACCGCGGCCATCGCCGGCTGGTCGTACCGCCCGGTGAGCACGTCCTGAATCCGGCCCTTGGCCCGGATGACCGGCTCCCGCAGGCGCCGCTCCCTGCTCTCGGCCCGGGCCATCTTCCCCGGCCGGCCGGCATAGCGCCAGCGAGCCCAGGGCGAGCCGGGCCGGGCCAGCCTGACCGCGCCGACGATGAACGCCAGCGGCACGAACAGGCCGAGAAGCGCGGTCCAGATCTTGCCCTTGAACAGCGTGATCGACGCGAGCGCGAACACCGCCGCCGCGGCCAGGTGCAGCGTGGCCACCGCGCCCGCAGTCCCTGGCAGCAGCCGCTGGTAATCGGGCACGCTCTTGACTCCGACCGGGGTGATGCCCAGCAGCAGCAGCGCGGTCACGCCTGCCGCGATGAACACCGCGTCGACCGACACCCGGCCCTCGTTGCTCCAGTAGACGTCGCGCAGGTGCAAGATGAGCGCGAACTCGTCGAGCACCAGCGCCATGCCGAGCCCGAACAGGGCCGCGGCGCCGGACCGCCAGCCCGGCGGGTACTGCGGCGCCGCGAGTTCGGCGACCCCGCCGATGCCCGTGAACACCACCCCGAAGACCATGTGGTGAACGTGCACCGGGCCGACCACGACGTTGCCCGGCCACCACCGGACCCGGGCCCGGATGAGCCGGACCGAAAGCCGGATGAAACCGAAGCCGAGGACGAAGGCCACAAAGAAGCAGAACAGCGGCAGTCGGCCGGTATGCATGATTTGCTGCTCGAACCAACCCGACATGACTACCCCTACCTGGGTGGCCGCCCCTGAGACCGGGCCTGGGTATACGGCACCACCAAGTCTTGCCTACCCGCAATATTGCCCGCTAGCTCTCCGCTACCGGAAGTACACGGCCGGGTGGCCCCGCGCGCGATGCCAACCCGGTCGAAGGCCACCGGGTGGCGGGCCTACGATGGAGTGCCCGCAGGCCACAGGCCACCCGGACAGGAATCGCGCTCATAACCCGGCGCAGCAGCCAACGGGGGGCTGCTGCGGGATCGAACATCAGAGAACGACGATCATGCCTCTTGAATCCAGAATACGATACGGCAGCGTGACCGACCCTAGCCCGGCCGTGGAGCCGCT
>JASHUI010000221.1:0-2515 GCA_030040095.1 Streptosporangiaceae bacterium
CGTCATGCTCGCGGTCACCGCGGTGGTCGCGGCCGCGGTCGCCGCGGCCGCGACCGGTGCCGTGCTGCTGCTCGGCAGGGGCGAGTCGCCCGCTACGATGGCCCGGCAATCGGGACAGGCCATCGCCCCGGCCGCCGGGCTCGCGCTGACCGGGAACATCGAGGGGCAGAACGCCAGCCTCACCGTGACCAGGTCGGGCGCGGTCGAGGGCAGCTACACCCAGAATGGGTACCCCATTTCCCGCGTCACGATCGGCGGGGACACGTATCTCAAGGCGCCCGCCGCGTTCTGGATATCGCAGTCGGTGGCCCCGGCGGTCGCCCGGCAGGCCGCCGCGGGCTGGGCCAAGGCCCCGCCGACCACCGTCCTGAACCTCGGCTTGCTCACGCCGGGCCAGCTGGCCCGGACGCTGGAGCACATCGGGCCGAGCGCGAGCGTCGTCACCACCACGATCGGCGGCACCAAGGCGGTCAAGATCACCGATGACTTCGTGACCTACATCATCACGGCCAGCACGCCGAACCGGCTGGTGCGGGTCGAGGGGGAGAGCGGCATCACGTCGTTCGCCTTCGACGTCACTCCGGTCGATGCCGCGGCCGTCGGCCCGGTCTTCACGGTGTTGCATGGCGACGTGAAGGAGCTGCGCGGCGCCGTCGACCCGGCGGCCGTCGTCGGCCCGCTGCAGAAGATCCGTTTCCACGCCAACTGCAGCGGCCCCACGTCGTGCACGGTCAGCAACCGGGTGTCGGTGACCGATCCCGACTCGGGAATGGTCCTGCTCAAGATGACCGTCGACTTCTCGGCCAGCAACGACGGTCCCACGTTCGCGACCTGCACCGACACGATGCCGGTGGCGGCAGGCGGGACCGTGACGCCCACCTGCCACCTGGGCGGAGCGGTCTGGGCGCACTGGGTCAACTCCCACAGCAGCAACTTCTTCACCTGGGCCGTGGCGCACTTCGAGGCCACCGTGAACTCGGCCAAGGACATCGCCGCGATGCAGAACGAGCTGACCCAGCAGCAGGAAGGCTGACCGGCGCCGGCTCGTCTCTCATTCGGTCGCGGCTGGCAGTTCTTCCCGCTGCGGGGCCCGGTCGCGGATGACCAGCAGGACGATCAGCAGCGCCAGCACGTCAAAGACCGCGGCGAGGGTGAAGGCGCTGGCCATGCCGTGCACGACCGCCTGCTGATGGGCCTGGGCCAGCGAGCCGAGACGGGCCGCCTGGTGCCCGGCCGAGTTCCTGATCGCGCTGCTGAACGCGGTGACCAGGATGGCCAGGCCCAGTGACCCGCCGACCTGCTGGGTCACGTTGACCATGCTGGACGCGGCGCCCGAGTCCTGCGGTCGCACGCCGGCCAGTGAGGCCATGGTCAGCGGGACGAAGGCCACGCCCATGCCGCCGCCGAGCAGCAGCATCGGGCCGAGGACCCCGCTGATGTACCCGGTGCCGGGGGAGATACGGGACAGCCAGGCCATGCCGGCCACCGCGGGCACCAGGCCGGCCACCATGAGCGTCTTGGCGCCGAACCGGCTGAGCAGCCTGGGGGACAGGCGGGAGACCGCGAACAGCGCCGCGGTCATCGGCAGGAACGAGACGCCCGCCCGCAGCGGGCTGAAGCCCAGGACCTCCTGAACGAACTGGGTGAGGAAGTAGAACATCCCGAACATCCCCGCCACGATCAGCAGCCGGGTCAGGTAGGAGCCGGCCCGGCCGCGGTCGGCGAACAGGCGCAGCGGGGTGATGGGCTGCCTGGCCCGCGACTCGTTGACCAGGAACCCGCCGAGCAGCAGGACGGCGGCCGCGAAGGCGGCCATGCCCTTCCAGTCGCCCCACCCGTTCGACGCGGCCTGGATGAAGCCGTAGACCAGCGCCGTCATGCCCGCGGTGGAGGTGAGCGCGCCGGCCAGGTCGAACCGGCCGGGCTGGCGCTGCGACTCGGGCAGGAACAACGGCGCGGTGAGCGCCACGACGATGCCGATGGGCACGTTGACGAACAGGACCCAGCGCCACGACACCCACTCGGTGATCACGCCGCCGAGCACCAGGCCAAGCGAACCGCCTCCCATGGCGACGGCGGTGTAGATGCTCAGCGCCCGGGTCCGCTCCCGGCCCTCGGCGAAGCTGGCCGCGATCAGGGCGAGCACCGCGGGCGAGGCGATCGCGCCGCCGACGCCCTGGACCGCCCGGGCCGTCAGCAGCCAGGCGGCCGAGGTCGCCAGGCCGCCGGCCAGCGAGGCGAGGGTGAACAGCGACACGCCCGCCATGAACACGCGCCGCCGGCCGAGGATGTCGCCTGCGCGCCCGCCGAGCAGCAGCAGGCCGCCGAACGTCAGCGTGTAGGCGTTGAGCACCCAGGACAGGCTGGGCGCCGAGAAGTGCAGCCCGCGGGCGATGCTCGGCAGGGCGATGTTCACCACGGTCATGTCGAGGATGATCATCAGCTGGGCGCCGAGCACCAGGGCCAGCGCGAGCCCTCTGCGGTCGCGGAGCCGGGTGGCCCGGCCGCGGCCGTC
>JASHUI010000222.1:0-3609 GCA_030040095.1 Streptosporangiaceae bacterium
GGAACGACCCCTGACCTGGAAGTATCGAGGTCAGAGGTCGACCTTGGAGTGAGCTCGTAAGAACCGGTCGTCGGCTCGCCGACAGGCGCTCCAGAACGCTCCGCAGCTCACCTCCATGATCGATGATCAAGTTAGGTACCTGTAGCCTGCAGGGGAGCCAAGTGGTCGTGGGCTCCTGTTCATGGCGCAGCCGGCGAAGCGCCGGGGTCACGGCGAGGACGCGATCTACTGGGACGAGAGCAAGGGCCGCTGGTACGGCTCGGTCAGCCTGGGCTTCGACTCCGGCGGCAAGCGGCTGCGGCGCAAGGACGTGCCATCCGGTACGCCGAATCTGGGGATCACGTGCGGCGTAACGTCGCCGCGCTCGTCAAACCACCACCGGGGCAGGTCGGTCGGCCGTCTCGAGCCATGGCTGCGGAGCAAGCTTCTGCGCTCGCTCCTGACTGCGATCTTCCTCGGCGCATGATCGCGCCTATCAGAAGGATGGCCAGGACTAGGCGGCCGAGGACAAGTGCAGCGGGCCCGCACGGCATCCAGGGCGACCGAAGCGTATCTATGCGTCTCTCCGCCTGACGACGAGGAACGTGACCGTGATCAGGACGGCGGCGAGTGCCACGAAGATACCGGTCTCGATGAACTGGAACGGCCAGAACCGGTAGCCGGGCTGATAGGTCGCGAACGAGCGGTAACCGAGGCGCGCCATGCAGGTGAGCGCAGAGCTGATCTGGGCCGTGGGGCATGAGGCCGGAACAGTGCCGGGCCCCACTATGTACCCGGGGCCGACGCTCAGGCTGGTGCTGAACTGACCGCCGGGCAGCACAATGCCGTGCGCGAGTTCCCAGTTCGCCCCCTTCGAGGGCAAGTTCCGGGTCACGCTGTAGATGGTGGTGACCGCGGGCATGTAGTGCACCCGCACCCAGTACATGATCGGCAGGCGGATAGCGAGGAATACGCCGGCGGTCACCGCAAGTGCCGGCAGCGACCGGCCGATCAGTGTTCCGGCGGCGATCCCGAGCGCCACTGCGAATACCGCGTACCCGATCGGGACGATGCCTTGGATGTCGAAGTTGCCCGGCAGGAACTGGCCCTGGTGCAGTGCGTTCAGCGGCGCGTACCACCAGGTGACGATTCCGGCGACCGCGCCGCCGAAGATCGCGCTTGCCAGCAGCAGCCAGCCGGTCTTGGCGGCCAGCCAGTGCCGCCGGGTGACCGACTGCGTCCATGCGAACTGCACTGTCGCGGTTTCCCGTTCCCTGGCCACGGCCGGGCCGCCCCAGAACATCCCGAACAGCAGCGGAACGGCCAGGGTGAGCGTGGTCAGCGTGGTCAGCGGGCCGCTGCCAAGCGACACGGTGTGCGAGAGGCTGCCGCAGGTTCCGTCTTTGGCGCAGTTGGCGAGCGCGGCGTGCCAGCGCGCGGCGTCCTGCAGCCCGGTGATCAGCAGCAGGACGGCGAAGACGGCGAGAATAGCGCCCGCGATGGCGGCGGTGACGCGATATTGGCGCCAGATGACCCAGGTCATCGCCTACCTCCCACAGCGGTCAGCCGCGCGATCGCGGGGGCAGCACCGGCGCCCATATAGCCGAGCACCAGATCCTCCATGTTGACGTCGCTAGATTCCCATTCGGGGTCGGCGATCGGCCCGTTCAGCCGCACCAGCATCGTGGTCTGCCGGGCGGTCCGTTCGGTCTGCACGACGGTGTGGTCCCGTTCGATCGCGATCGTGTCCTTGCGCGGCCCGACGAGCACACGGTGCTCGCTCAGCAGGTCCTCGATATCCCCGCAGAGCTGAACGTGAGACGCGGACAGCAGGATGAGGTGGTCGCAGACCCGCTCGATGTCCGCGACCAGGTGCGAGGACAGCACGACGGTCAGTCCGCCCTCGGCCATCGCGTCGGCGAGGGTGGCGAGGAAGTGCCGCCGGGCGAGCGGGTCGAGCGCGGCGACCGGCTCGTCCAGCAGCAGCAGCCGCGGGCGCTTGGCCAGCGTGAGCGCGAGAGCCACCTGAGCCCGCTGGCCCCCCGACAGGGTGCCCACGGCCGCGTCCAGCGGGATGTTCAGCCCGCGCAGCCGGTCTCTGACCGATTGGCCGTCCCACCGGGGGTTCATGTGCGCGCCGATGCCGATGTGGGCCTCGGCGGACATTCGCCGGTACAGCGGGATCTCCTGGGCGAGGAACCCGATCTCCGCGAGGAAGGACGGGTCCTGGCGCGGCGCGCCGCCGAGGATGGTGGCCTCGCCGCTGGTCGGGCTGGCCAGCCCGCAGAGCAAGCGGAGCAGCGTGGTCTTGCCCGCGCCGTTCGGCCCGACCAGCGCGGATATCCGGCCCTCGGGTACGGCGATGGAGCAATCGGCCAAGGCGGTGATCCGGCGGTACCGCTTGGTCAGCCCGCGGGTCTCGATGACGGGGGTCAAGCGATCTCCTCCTCGTTCGCAGCGTGCAGCGTGACGCGGAGCAGCGACTCGATGGACTCGTCGTCGAGTCCTGCGGCCCGCGCCTCGCGCACCCAGCGGGCCAGGCCGCGGCCGAGACGTGCGTGAGTGCCAGGCGGCGGGCCGTCCGGTCGTTTGGTAACGAAGGTGCCGCGGCCGGCCTCGGCGGCCACCAGGCCTTCGCGTTCCAGGTCGCGGTAGGCCTTGAGCACCGTGTTGGGGTTGATGGCGGTGGCGGCGACCACTTCTCGGACCGACGGGAGCTGGTCGCCCACGTCGAGCCTGCCCATGCGGAGCGCCTGGCGCACCTGCTGGACGATCTGCAGGTATGGGGGTACTACCGACCGCGCATCCACACGGAACCCGATCACCCTCGCAGCCTTTCAGTGTCTTAGTTATCTAAAACTGTAAGGCGGTGCGCTGCTGCGGTCAACTAACGTCGCCGCGCTGGTCAAGCCCCCGCCAGGCCAGGCCGGGCGCATGCCTCCAGCTATGACTGCGGAGGAGGCTTCGAGGCCGCATTCCCGAGCTGGTAGTGGGAGCCGGGATAGATCAACAAATGACCTGACAGTGCAACCCGCACCTCAGATCCACCCCAGCTAGGTTGGTGTGGTGCCCTTGTATCAGGCCATGTCGATGGAACTCCGGACGGACCGGCTGACGCTGCGGCCGTGGGCCGCGGGCGACGCCGAGGATTACCGGGCGCTGATCGCTGAGCGGGATGACGGGGCGGTGAGCGTCGAGAACGCGCGGGAGCGCATCGTGACGCAGCTCGCTTCGTCCGAGCGGACGGGGATCGCGCTGCTGACCGTGCGCCGTCGCGTCGAGGGTGACTTCATCGGATATTGCGGGCTGATCGTCGGCCGGGCGAGTGTGGACGAGCCCGAGATCGCCTACGAGCTGTTCCAGCGCGTGCACGGGCACGGCTACGCGACCGAGGCGGCCCGTGCGGTGGTCGAGGCCGCGGTCGCGACCGGACGGAAGCGGTTGTGGTCAACGGTGGGTAGCTGGAACGCGCCCTCTTTGCGCGTGCTGGAAAAGCTCGGGTTCCACCGTGATCATGTCGATCCGGACCACGACGGCCGGGGCGAGATTATCTGGCTGACCCGGGCGCTGCCTTAACCCTGGGGCCGGATCAACCCAGCCAGTTGCCCGTGCCGGAACAGATGTGGCGAT
>JASHUI010000223.1:0-4836 GCA_030040095.1 Streptosporangiaceae bacterium
CCGCGCCCGCGTGTACCCGGCCCAGAACGCGGCCACGACCGGCCGCACCCGGTCGATGCCGTCCGCGCAGTACCGCAGGATGGCCTCGTGGGACGGCGGTTCATCGTCGGCCACCAGATCGGCCCAGCCGGTCGTCGCCCGGTACAGCCACTCGCCGGCGAAGCCGCCGATGTCCCGAGCCGCGTCGGCCAGCCGGAACTCTTCCCAGTCGGTGAGGTACAGCCGTCCCCCGGACAACAGGAACTGATCCAGTCGTAAGTCGCAGTGGGCGGGCACCGGTTCCGCCCGCTGCTCCCAGGCGAGCAGGCGGTCCACCGCCTCGGCCAGTTCGGCGTCGCTCTGCAGCAGCCGCCATGCCTTGAGCTCACCGGCGCTGGACCGGCGGAACACCGGCAGCGGTAACCCGCGCAGGAACTGCGCGGACGGCAGCACCGGCCGGCGCCCGCCGGGGAGCGGCTCGGTGACCGTCAGCATGTGCAGCGACCCGACGACGTCGCCCGCCCGGAAGGCGAGTTCCGCCCCGAACTCGCCCGCGGAAGCGAGATCCGCGCCGGAATCGGCGTCGTCGAGATACTCCGACACCAGCAGGCGACTCGGCTCATCCCAGCCCAGGCCCCGCGGCGCCATCCCCGGCATGCGGGTGCTGACCAGCCGCTCGAAGGCGACCGACCGGGCCATGCGCTGTCCCGCGTCGTCGCTCGGCCCGGCGAATCGCTTGACGAAAACCCGGAACCCCTCGTCGGTGTCTCCCGACCAGTTCTCGTTGCGGCCGGGCCGGCCCACGAGATCCGGCGATGTGCCGAGGCATCCCAGTCCCAGCCGGGCCAGAACCGCGTCCACCGCGCGGACCCGGTCCTGGCCTACGGGGACGTGCACAGCGCGCTGCCGCTCGGGCCGTGCCCTGCGCTTTTTTGCCTGTGCCTTGACCTAGCAGTACAGCGTCGTGGTCACGGCGGTGGTGGTGGGAAGCGCCGCCACGGCCCGATCGGACGTGACGGCTTGACCCAGTTCCTCGGCATCGGTGTAGGCGCTGTACCCGGCTGCCAGCTCCGCACTGGTCATCTGCATCCTCCCTTACCGGCGCAATTATGGGGTACTAATCATAATTTAAGACGATCTATATGGACGGGTCAACGGGGAGAACAATGGCTCGCCCCGGCCGGCGCCGCGCTCGTCCCGCATCCGTTCCGGTGCGCGCAGACGAGACGACGCGCGCAAGCCGGTACATCGGCTGCCTGGCGCGCATTCCGCGCAACCGGCCAATTCCGCCCGACTGGCCGGCCCGCCCGCCCGACCCGGGCGGTGGCCGGCAAGCATGCGCAGATGGCACGGATATTGCCCGCTCCCCTGCCTCCCGCGACCGGGAGCCGGCGGTCGGAGCCGATACGGCCCGGACCGCTGGCCGGCCGCTACATCCCGTCGGCGGCGATGGTCGTCCTGTTCCTGGTTCCCTACCTGGGCCTGTCGTCCGCCCTGCAGCCGCTCACGCCGATCATCGCGGCGAGTTTGCACGTGAGCGTGCAGACGGTCAGCCTGGCCTCGGGCCTGGCCAACGCGGGCTACGCGGTCGGCACGGTCCTGGCCGTGCAGTTCGCGCAGCTCCTGCCGCAACGCCGGCTGCTGGTGGTCTACGCCAGCCTGCTGGTGATCGGCTCGGTGCTGGCGGCCGCGGCCACCGGGCCGGCGATGTTCATCGTCGGGCACGTGCTGCAGGGACTGTGCACGAGCCTGCTGCTGATCGCCGCGGCGCCACCGCTGTTCCTCGGCTTCCCGACGTCCAAGCTGCGCCCGACGGCCATGATCTTCAACCTGTGCGTCTTCGGTGCGGTGGCGGCGGGCCCGCTGATCGGCGGGGCCCAGGCCTCGTTTCACGGCTGGCGGCCGCTGTTCTGGATCGTGGCCGGCATCGCCTTCGCCGGGCTGGTGATGTCGCTGCTGACGTTCCAGGACGCCCCGCCGGCCGACCCCAGCGCCCCGAGGGACCCCCTGGCCATCGGCCTGGCCGCGACCGGCGCGGTGGCGGCGTTCTGGGGCGCGTCGGAGCTGGTCACGCACAGGTTCCTCGATCCGGTCGCCGTGATCCCGCTGCTCGTCGGGCTGGCGCTGATCGTGACCCTGTGCGTCTACGAGTACAACGCCCCTCGCCCCCTGCTGATCCTGCGCAGCCTGGCCAGCACGATCCCGGTGACCGGGATCGTGGTCGCTGTCTGCGCGGCGGCGGCGGCCACGTCGGCGATCGGGCTGACCGCGGCCGTGCTCGCCCCGCATTACACGCCGTTGCACCTCGGGCTGCTCTTCGTTCCCGAACTGGCCGCGGCCATCATCACGGCGATCGTGTTCGGGGCGCTGTTCGACACGCGCCTGATCCACTATTACGCCCTGACCGGGATGGTGCTCCTGGCCGCCGGGGTCCTGGTGCTGCGCGCCGCGATCCCGCCGACGAGCACGCTCGCCCTGGCCGGCTCCGGGCTGGTCGGCGTCGGCATCGGCGCCTCGGTCGTCCCGGCGCTGTTCATGGCCGGCTTCTCGCTGCGCTCGGCCTCTATACAGCGCGTCTTCGCCATACTCGAGCTGCTGCGCGCCGTGGCCGCGTTCCTGATCGCGCCGATCTTGCTGCATTTCGCCGTCACGCTGACCGGGCTTGCGGCCCCGGCCATGAGCACCGCGCTGTGGATCTGCTTCGGGCTCGCGGCCGGCGGGGCGGTCGTCGGCGTGCTGCTGTACCTGCTCGGCCAGGTGCGGCCGTCGGCGCCGGCTCTCGAGCTGTGGATGGGCGGGCATGAACCGGCCTGGGAGTCCCCGCCGCTGCTGGCCACACTCCGGCCCGGGGCCGCGCTGCCGACGCTGGCCAGGACGGCCGCCGCGGCCGCCTTGTCCGGCGGTGAGCGGCTCGTAACGTCGCCGGCCGGCCGACCCTGGGTCCGCGGGCGCGAGCCGATGGGCCCGGTGCTGTTCGCCTACGACGGGTCCCCGATGGCGATGGCCGCGATCACCGAGGCCGGGCGCCAGCTATCCGCCGGGCGCGACGCGCTCGTCCTGACCGTCTGGCGGACGTTCAGCGTCGGGTTCGTGCCGGAGCCCGGTGCCCAGTTCGATGCGGCCAGCGCCTGCGACGTCGAGGAGGCCGCCAAGCAGACCGCCGCGCACGGGGCCGCGCTCGCCGATGCGGCCGGATTCCGGGCCCAGCCCCTGGCGGTCCAGGGAACGCCCGCCGAGAAGGCGGTCATCCATGCCGCCGACGATCACGAGGCAAGCCTCATCGTCCTCGGCTCCCACCGGCGGGGCGGGCTCGGCGGCCGGATAGCCGGCAGCATCTCCGCGGAGGTGGCCTCCCACGCGCGGCGGCCGGTGCTGATCGTGCACGACCACGACGGGGCCGACGACGGGCCACAGGAAACCTCAGCATCGACGCAGTCGGCCGAGGCGGTCAGCAGCGAGGATCTGCAGAGCGGCTTAAGCAGGCCATCCCGGCGAGCGACCTCCCCCGGACCTGGGTCGCCGATCGGTACGCTCAGGCTCCGCGGCCGAGCAGGCCCAACAGGCGAACATCGTCCGGGGTGTCCAGCGGGACGTCGATCCGGGAGCCGAACATGCCCGACGCGGCCAGCAGGTCGGCGTTGGCCTGCGCCCAGGCCAGCAGCAGCGCCACGGCGCCGGGGTCGATCGCTTCGTCCTGGCCGGTGGCCCGGGCCAGGTCCCAGCCGTGGATGGCGAGGTCGGCGGTCAACTGGGTGACGTACTCCTCCCCCGGGGCGTCACCGAACGAAAGGTGCACGGTCCGGTCGAGGACTCCCGGTCGCGCCACCGCCGCGTGGGCCTCCTCGATGGCAGAGGCCAGCAGTCCCGGCCACGCGGCGGCGTTCTCGCCCATGAGGTCGCCCTCGAACCGGTCGCCGACCTGCTCGATGGTCAGGCCCTCGCACACCGACGGCACCCAGCGCTGCTCGTACAGCAGGTGGTGCACCAGCGCGAGCACATCCCACTCCGAGCAAGGGGTGTCGTCATGCCATTGCTCCGGGCGCACCCCGGCGACCAGCGCCGCGAACCGCCGCCCGCAACGGCCATGCAGTTCGACGAGGTCACCTGCCAGCGGACTCGAATCGGGCACCGCTCCAGCCTACGATCCGGGCTGCGGGCGGCACCGAGCAGCCTTCCCGCTAGCCTGTCACGCCTTCTGCGCCGGGCCAGAGTTTCTGGCGCCGCGGTGGCGGGCAAGTCAGCAAGTGCGCAGGCACCACGGGGGAGGGCATGATGCCGACATACGTATCGCTGGTCAACTGGACCGATCAAGGAATTCGGAACTTCAAGGAAACAGAAAGCCGCGCAGAGGATTTCGTCAAGCTCGTCGAGAACTCAGGCGGCAGGGTACGTGAATTGCTCTGGACGGTGGGCGAATACGACATCGTCACTGTTGCCGATTTCCCCGACGAGGAGAGCGCCACCGCGACGCTGCTCCGGCTGGGCGGGATGGGCAACATCCGTTCGAACACGCTCCGTGCCTTCAATTCCGACGAGATGAGAAACATCATCAGAAAGACGAGCTGACACGCTCGCGACGCCCGGCGCGGCTCACAAGCCATCGGCCTGCAGCCGCCGAGGCCACGGCCGCGCCGGGCGCGAACCAGACCTGCTTGACCGGTACCGGCCCGGTACCGGTCACCGCGACGAGGGCGGGCCCCGGCCGCCCCGGACAGCGCGCCATCGCAGTGCGGCCTGCCCGGCCACCCCGCGCACGAACCCGCCGGCAGGCCCGGATGGGTGCGAATCTGGTGCACACCCAGCTACACAATCGTCGCACCCACATCACCGCGCGGCACGGGGATGGTGGTCGTCGTG
>JASHUI010000027.1:0-5418 GCA_030040095.1 Streptosporangiaceae bacterium
CGGCAGATGCGCATCGCGCTCATCTGCGGGCTGGCCCTGATCGTCGTGATCGCAGCGGCCTACGTCCTGCTCGGCCGCGGCGGCGGCCATCAGACCGCCGCGGCCGGCTCGACGCGGCCCAGGCCGAAGCCGACCGAGGCCTCGCCCAGCCCCTCGCTAGGTCCGTGGGGTCACATCGCGAGCCGGGCGCTGGACCCGGTGCCGCTGAGCCTGGCCGAGCTGTTCCCGGCCCAGTTCAGCGACGCGGGCATCACCTACATCAGGACGGTGGACAAGGCGAAAACGCACTGCGCGCCGGCCCTGATCGGCAGCCAGCTGATCTCGGCGGTGAGCCAGGCCGGCTGCACCCAGGCCCTGCGCGCCAGCTACCTGTCCTCCGACCGCACGCTGATGGGCACCATCGGGGTGCTGAACCTGGTCACCGCGGCGGCGGCGGAGCAGGCCGGCAAGGCGGCCGGGCCGAGCGAGTTCATCGCGCAGCTGCCGGCCGCGCACGGCCTGACCAGGTTCCTGACCAAGGGAACGGGGATCGAGGCGGCCGAGGTGAAGGGCCACTACCTGGTCCTGGTCTGGGCCGAGCTGGCCAGCACCCACGCCCCCAAGACGGCGGCGCAGCGGGCCGATCTCTCGGCCTTCATCAGCCTGCTCATGCAGGACACCGCGAACATAAGCCTGGCGAACCGCATGGTCACGGGCAGCCCGGCGCCGTCGGCGTAACCGCGGCCCCGCCGGCTACGCGAAACGTAACCTGGATCGGTGCTGACCGTCGGGATCGATCTCGCGGCCGAGCCCGAGCGGACCGGGATGGCGTGGGTTGCCTGGGAGCCGGGACGCGCCGTCGTCACCGAGCTCATCCGCGGCGCGGATGACGCGCTCATCCTGGACGCCATCCGCGACGCCGACAAGGCGGGGATCGACTGCCCGCTGGGCTGGCCGGCGGACTTCGTGGCGTTCATCGCGGCACACGAGGACGGTGAGGCGCCCGCCCCGGCCGACGAGGCGGGGCGTGCCTGGCGGCGCCGGCTGACCACCAGGCTGACCGACCGCGTGGTGCGCGAGCAGACCGGGCTGGTCCCGCTCAGCGTCGCGGCCGACCGGATCGGCTACGTCGCGCTGCGGTGCGCCGGCCTGCTGAGCCAGCTCGCGCGGCGGGGCCAGCCGGTCGACCGGAGCGGCAGCGGACCGGTGGCCGAGGTTTACCCGGCCGCCTCGCTGCAGCGCTGGGGCCTGCCGCACCGGCGCTACAAGGGGGCGCACGACGGCCCAGTCCTGGCGCGGATGGTGGACGAGCTCCAGGCCGGGGCGGGGTGGCTGACCCTCGGCGAGCACGAGGACCTGTGCCGCCGTTCGCACGACGCCGCCGACGCCGTCATCGCCGCGCTGACCGCCCGCGCGGCGGCCCGGCGGCTGACCATCGCGCCCACCGCGCAGCAGCTCGCGGCGGCCAGGAAGGAAGGCTGGATCGCCGTCCCGGCGCGGTCGTCGCTCGGCCGGCTCGCGTAACCGGCAAATGGCCGGAAAGGACTGCCCCGACCGCAGCGCGATGCGGGCCCGCGGTCGCTAACATCACCTCGCAAAAGACGAGAAATGCGCCGCTTCCGGCGGGGGCGGCGTAACGGGAAATGCCCGCTTCCGGCGGAGGCGGCGTGGCTTGGCCGGCGAGAGGCCGGCCGGGGGAGGTGGCCCGATGGGCCAGCGGCGGCGGCCGGTCCGCAGGACCGGGATCCAGGCGAGCAGGCCGGGCCTGGCGCGGATGGTGATCTCGGCCGACAGGATCGGGAGCAGGCCGGGCCTGGCGCGGACCGTGATCTCGATCGCGCTGATCGGCGGCCTGGCCGGGTGCGGCGGGGCCGCGCCCGCCAGCAGCCCCGCGCCTTCGGCCGGTCCGACGGCCGGGCACTCGACCGTCGCGGCGGCGAGCCCGAGCCCCGCGTCATCCGCCGGCGCGGCGGCGTTCGCGCCGATCGTCGAGCCGTTCGACCCGGGGCACCCGGCGAGGAGCCAGCCGGCTCCAGCCAGCTGCGCAGGCCTGTCCACGACCCTGGCCATCGAGCAGTGCTACCAGGCCAAGACCGAGACCGCGGACGCGGCCATCGACGCCGCGCAGCTCGCCCTCTACCAGAGCGGTTCGCAGGCTCAGCGGGCCGCGATCCTCGCCGACGACAGCGCGTGGCTGTCCGCGCGGGAGCCGGTGTGCGCCATGGCGTTCCAGGGCGGCGGAACCGACGACGAGATCGGCATCGCCAGCTGCCTGCTCAGCGAGAGCACGGCCCGGCTGGACGCGGTGAAGGGGATCACCCCGCCGGAAGCGATGCTCCAGGCCACCGACAACACCGACCCCAGCGCGCTGTCCTGGTACACCACGCCCAAGGGATCGCGCATCGCCATGGCGGACACCCAGGGCGACAACAGCGGGGGCGCGATCATCGCCTGGGTGATCATCGCGGGCTCGGCCGGGTTCGTGATCAACCCCAGCCAGTTCTACTTCGGCGACGGTTCGTTCGTCGACCACGGCAAGATCGTCCCCCCGGACCCGAGCGGGTACCGGGTGCCGCCGCAGACCGAGTACCAGTTCGAGATCGACTACACGCGCCTGTCCGCCGACCCCAACTTCGCCAAGGGCGACGGCGGCTACCTTTACGTGCCCGGCGTCCCCGTGGCCATCTGGCAGTGACCGGGGCCGGCCTGACCCGCGCGGCGCTGTCCGGCCGCGCGCCGGCTACCTGCCCGCCATCCAGGGCGAGACCCGGGCCCGGTCGAGCAGCCCCGGCTGCTCCAGATATTCGATCATCAGCCGGACGGCCTGCCTGACGTCGCTGGTCAGCCGGTAGCACTCCGCCGCGGACCCGCAGCGCTCCGGCGAGAACTGCCGCGCCAGCGCGACGATCTGATCCGCGAGGCCGGGCAGTTCGGCCGCGTCCTCGGGGTCGAGCGGCCACGGGTCGCGGCCGGGCCCGGCGCCCAGGGCGGAGATCTGCCCGCCCAGCCAGGACCACGGGTCGGCGGTCAGGGCCGGGTCCCAGGTCCGCTCGCAAGGCTCGTTGCCGATGAACCGCGGGTGATAGTGAGCGGCGCCGAAGGTTCCAGGCTCGTCCGCAAGGCGATCGAACAGGTCGGCCCGCCACAGCGGACGGTCGGCGACGACAAGCTGGGCGGCCGACTCGCTGCCGCGGTGCGCCTGACCGGGCCGCTCGCGCAGCTCGATCCGGGCCCCGTGCTCCATGGAGCAGTCCCCGAGGCTGATCTCGAACCAGTGCCGCACGAGGACGGCAGAGCCTGACAGAGCGACAACGTGCAGCATGAGGCCTCGTGGTGGTGCCGGCGATGAAGTGGGAACCAGCCTGGCACAATCTGAGCCATGCAGCGAACAGCGGTCGTCACCGGAGCAGGAAGCGGGATCGGAGCGGCCACCGCGGCCAGGCTGGCCGAGGCCGGGTACCGCGTGGTGCTGGCCGCGCGGCGGGCCGACCGGCTCGAGGAGGTGGCGGAGCAGATCAGGGAGCGCGGCGGGCAGGCCGAGGCGCACCGGCTTGACGTCACCGACCGGCCCGCCGTCGACGCGCTGGCCGCGTCGCTGGAACGCTGCGACGTCCTGGTGGCCAACGCGGGCGGCGCGATCGGCACGGAAACCGTGGCCGAGTCGTCCCCGTCGGACTGGCTGACCATGTACGAGGTCAACGTGCTGGGCACGCTGCACACCGCGCAGGCGCTGCTGCCCAAGCTGATCGCGAGCGGTGACGGCACGATCGTCGTGATGGGCTCCACCGCCGGGTTCGTCGCCTACGAGGGCGGCGGCGGCTACGTCGCCGCCAAGCACGGGGAGCACGCGATCGCCGCCACGCTGCGCCTGGAGCTGTGCGGCGAGCCGGTCCGGGTCATCGAGATCGCGCCGGGGATGGTGCGGACCGCCGAGTTCGCGCTCAACCGCTACCGCGGCGACGCGGGCAAGGCGGCGGCCGTGTACGCCGGGGTCGCCGAGCCGCTGACCGACGAGGACGTCGCCGACGCCGTCGCCTGGGCCGTGACCAGGCCCGCGCACGTGAACATCGACCTGATGGTCATGCGCCCGCGGGCCCAGGCGGCCCAGCACAAGGTGTGCCGGGACACCTGACCGGGCGGACGGAGCCAGATTCGGGCGAGACGGGGCGTAACGTCAGGCGGTCTGCGTGACCTTGCTCAGGCCACGCGGACGGTCCGGGTCAAGCCCCAGCCGGCGCGAGAGGGCCTCGGTCAGCAGCTGGCCGGGCACGATCAGGCCCATCGGCGCGAGCCACTCCGGCAGCCGCGGGCCCGGTAGCGCCCGGGTGCACGCGGCGGCCAGGCGGTCGCCGCCGCCGATGCCGTAGGCCCGCGCTCCCGCCCCGGTGACCCGGCGGGCCAGCTCGACCGTGCCGTCCAGGGTCGGGCCCGAGTCCGCCGCGAGCAGGATCGCGGGCGTGCGGGAGTCGACGACCGCGATCGGGCCGTGCAGCAGGTCCGCGTACGACAGCCCCATGGCGTGCAGGTAGCACGCCTCCTTGAGCTTGAGCGCGAGCTCGAGCGCGGACGCGTAGGCCATCCCCCGCCCCGAGACGACGACCCCGCTGTCCCCGCCCAGCTCGTCCAGCAGCGGGTCCAGGTCGCCCGGGGAGGCCAGCACCGCCGCGACCTCGTCGGGGACGCGCCGCAGCTCGGCCGGATCCAGCGCGGCACCGAGCCCGATGGCCAGCACGGCCAGCGCGGCGAGCTGGGTGGTGAACGTCTTGGTCGCGGGGACCGCGACCTCCGCCCCGGCCTCGGTGATGAGCGCGACATCGGCCGCCTCGGCCAGCGGGGAGCCGGCGCCGTTGGTGATGGCCAGCGTGGCGGCCCCGCAGTCGCGGGCCCAGGCCAGGGTCTCGACGATCTCCTCGGTCCGGCCGGACTGGGACAGCGCCACCGCGAGCACGCCGGACAGGTCGATCCGGCTGCGGTAGGTGGTGGCGATCGACGGCGAGGCCAGCGCGGCCAGGCGGCCCGCGTGCGCCTCGATCAGGTAGCTGCCGTAGACCGCGGCGTTGTCCGAGGTCCCCCGCGCGATCAGGAGCACCTGGCGGGTCTCGCGAGCGAGCGCCGTCACCTCTGCGGCGCGGGGCAGCAGCGCGTCGATCGTGGCCCGCAGCGCCGCGGGCTGCTGCGCGATCTCGGTTCGCATGTGCGTCACGTTCATCGCGCCCCTCGCTCCGCCGCGGCCGCCGGGGCCGCCAGCCCGTCCTCCGGTCTCGAGTACACCAGCTCACCGCCCACCCAGGCGGCCCTGGTCCGCAGGTCGTCCCCCAGCCAGACCAGGTCGGCGGCCGCGCCGGGCGCGATCCGGCCCAGGTCCGGCCGCCCGATCAGGTCGGCGGGCACCCGGCTGGCGGCCTCGACCGCCTCGGCCAGCCCGACCCCTGCCGACAC
>JASHUI010000224.1:0-2671 GCA_030040095.1 Streptosporangiaceae bacterium
AGCGAGGCCCGGTCGGGCCGGGCCGTCATCCCGGCCGCGTCCATCGCCTGGGCGGCCGGGTGCCCGGCGGCCGCGAACGGGACGCCCTCGGGCGGGCAGCAGCCCGGATCCTGGCACACGTAGGACCAATACCGGCCGTCCTCGACCCGCAACAGGTCACGCACGCGGATCCGGGCGTCGCGCAGGGCCGCCGCGACCGCCTCGGCGACCGGGGTGACCAGGGTGCCGGGGCCATAACCGGCGCCGATGGCCGTCTTGATCCGCCGATGGCGCAGCACCGCGGCCGCGTGGTCGGCGATGTCGCGCGCCCCGGCCGCGTCGGCCGGGTCCGGCAGGTCGTAGCGGAACGCGAGCGCGACCCGGCCGCGAGGGGCGTCCAGGCCGACGACCACCATGCTCCGGGCCGGGTGAAACCCGAGCAGGTTCGGGACTATGGCCAGGAAGCCGGCCACGGAGCCGACCCTGATCCTGGGTTCCGCCCCGGCGGAGCGGGCCGCGATAGGCCGGGCTGCCGCGGGCTTGGCGTTGGTGCGCGGGGACTTGTCACCCGCTGGCTGGCTGGTTGTCATGCCAGAAGGCTGCGGCCCAGGGTCCGGACGGAGCGACCGGATAAGCCGCGAGACGGTGCGTAACGTTCAGTCGTCCACAATCAGGATTAATACCTTGACAAAGGCGCTCAGGCGCGGATCAGGCGGCGGGCGCCGCGCGGTCAGCGCGCGGGACGCAGGCCGATGCGGCGGTAGAGCGCGCCGGCGTTCCCGGCGTTCAGGATCCGGGTGAAGTGGGCCTGGAAGTAGGCGCGCAACTGCGGCGTCCAGGCGACCCGGTGGTTGTTCAGCCCCGACAGCCACACGTACTGGGCGTGGTCGAAGGCATAGGTCCACACGGCGTCCACGCGCGGGTACCGGGCGGCGCCGGTCTCCGGGTCGCGGCCGCCGGAGTAGGCGTAGTTGGTCCCGGTGGCGTCGAGCAGCAGGGAGCAGCCGGGCACGTCCGAGACCAGGCGGTTGGTCATGACGGCGAACGACACCTCGTCGGCGAGCAGGCAGGATCCGGGCGGGATGAGCTTTTGCGCCTGCGTGACCACCGACGTCGGCAGGTGCGGGGTGTTATTCGTCTCCCACTGGAACTGGATCACCGCCAGGACCAGGATGGCCAGCCCGGCCAGGGCGGTCGCGCCCCAGAGCAGGACCGGCGGGGTGGTGCCCTCGGCCGCCCCGGCTCCCCCGCCCCCGCCGTAGAGCAGCCGGATGTCACGAACCAGCGCGGACAGGGGAAGCGCGATGGCCATCGCCAGGAACGGGGCCAGGAACGCCGCGAAGTGGTAGTGGAACTGGTCGGACCAGAAGAACGCGGCCACGACCAGGCCGGTCGTGGCGAGAACGAACAGGTCGAGCACTGGCGGCGGCCGCCAGGTCAGCAGGAAGTCCAGGCCCGCGCTGCCCGCCACCACGGCCACGATCAGCACCGCGACGGCGAGTTCGAGCAGGTGCGTCGGCCTGCTCACGTCGGCCAGCCCGGTCATGTCGGCCAGCCGGACCCAGAGCGCGGCCCGGGTGGCGTCGGGCCGGTTCCCGATCTGGGCGACGATGGTGGCGTCGTAGAAGTTGCCCGGCGCCAGGGCGGCGAACGGGACGACCGGGATCAGGAAGCCCGCGGCCACGCCCCCGGCGTAGGCGAGCAGCCGCCGCGGCCGGCCAAGTGCCAGCGCCGCGATGACGATCACGGGGAATACCGCCCACGGTTCGACGGCCCCGCCGAAGCCGAACGCGACGCCGCCCCAGATCAGCCGGCGCCGGCTGGTCGTGAACCGGTCGCCGTCGAACACCGCCAGGGCACCGATCAGGCAGAACAGCACCAGCCAGGGTTCCACGAGCACCGTCTTCACGGCCTGGATGCTGTCCGGGTAGACCGCCATGAGGCCGCACGCGATGACCGTGGCCAGGACGCCGCGGTGGCGGACGAGCAGGCCCGCGAGGGCGACCGACACCGTTCCGGCCAGCACGGTCAGGATCCGGCCGATGGCCATGCCCCATGCGGTGCCGGTCAGCTTGCTGATCAGCGCGGCCGGCAGCATCAGCAACGTGATCCCGGGCGGCTGCACGATGAGGAAGTCGCGGTACGGCAGCGCGCCGTTCACCAGGCGCACGGCGCTGCCGAAGTAGGGGCCGTCGTCGTACTCGTTGACGCTGAGCAGGAACCCGGGCCGGCTCAGCTGGTACAGCCGCAGCCCGAGGGCCAGCAGCGTGGCGGCCATGATGATCAGGTTGACGGGGGTGGTCAGGCCCGCCCGGCGCAGCGGCGACGCCGCGGCGGAATCTCCGCGCGCCTGGCCCGAGCCCGCGCTCGCGATCATTCCGCTTGGAGTCGTTCCGCTCACAGGTGGGCTACCTTCTGCAGGGCCGCTCGAGACCCCAGATGCTACCTGGTGTCCGGCTCACGGGCTGGCCTGGGCACGATGTTGGGCCGGGGCCCGGCGGGCGTTACAGGCGGACGCCGAGGAGCGCGTCCACCGCGTCGCGGATCAGGCCCGCGGGCTGGGACGCCGGGCCGCCCGGGCCGCCCTGACCATCCTGGCCGGCCAGCACCGCGTCGGCCCAGGCGTCGACCACGGCCAGCGCGCCCGGCGCGTCGAGGTCATCGGCGATCCGCTCCCTGACCCCGCCGAGCA
>JASHUI010000225.1:0-4766 GCA_030040095.1 Streptosporangiaceae bacterium
TGCTCGAACCGCATCTGCGCCGGGTGCCGGTGCACGTGGCCGAAGAACGACTCCTGGCGGTTGTAGGCCATCTTGACCGGCTTGCCGGTGTGCAGCGCCAGCATGCACGCGTGAACGTGCATGGACAGGTCCTCGCGCCCGCCGAACGCGCCGCCCACCCCGGCCAGCACCAGCCGGACCTGCTCCGGCGGCAGGGCGAGCGCGGCGCAGATCTGCCGCTGGTCGACGTGCAGCCACTGGGTGGCCACGTACAGGTCGACCCCTCCGGCGCCGTCCGGCACCGCCAGCCCGGCCTCCGGGCCCAGGAACGCCTGGTCCTGCATCCCGATCTGGTAGCTGCCGGTCACCACCACGTCGGCGGCCGGCTCCGGGTCGCCCTTGCGGATCTTGAGGTGGCGGACCAGGTTGCCCCGCTCGTGCAGCCGGGGCGCGGCGGGGTCGAGCGCCTGCCTGGCGTCGGTCACCGGGGTCAGCACCTCGTAGTCGACCGCGATCTTCTTCGCCGCCTGCCGGGCGATCTCCGGGTGGTCGGCCGCGACCAGCGCGACCGGCTCGCCCTGGTACCGGACCACGCCCTCGGCCAGCACCGGCTGGTCGGCTACCTCCAGGCCGGAGATGTTGCGCCCGGGGACGTCGTCGTGGGTGAGCACCGCGTACACGCCGCCGGTGGCCAGCGCCTCGCCGATCGCGATCGACCGGATCCTGGCGTAGGGGTGCGGGCTGCGCAGCGTCACCCCCCAGATCATGTCGTCCATCCACAGGTCGCTGCCGTAGGCGAACCGGCCGGTCACCTTCGGCGTCGCGTCGGGGCGCCGGGCGCTGGCCCCGACGCCGTCGATCTGGCGATGAGTGTGGCGCTGGTGTAGTTCGGTGTGACCGAGATTCACATTCATCCGTTTCATCCGTGCCGGGGTCCTGCGAGCGAGCCACCAGCGAGGGACTCGCTGGCCCGGAGGGCCGCCTGCGCGGTCTGCCCCTCGTCGACGGTCACCACGCGGTCCCGCTCGACCACAACCTGCCCGTTGACCAGCAGCAGCTCCAGTGGCGGCGGCGGGCCGAGCACCAGCGCCGCGACGGGATCGGCGATCCCCGCGTGGGGCAGCGTGTCGACCCGCCACAGCGCGAGGTCGGCGAGCTTGCCCGGCTCCAGCGAGCCGATCTCGGATTCCCGGCCCAGCACCCGGGCGCCGCCGAGCGTGCCGAGCTCCACCGCCTGGCGCACCGACATCGCCCCGGCGCCGCCGACCGCCCTGGCCAGGAGCACCGCCGCGCTGACCTCGCCGCGCAGCGACCTGGATTCGTTGGACGCCGCGCCGTCGACACCGAGCCCGACCGGCACGCCCGCGTCCAGCAGCGCGCGGGTCCGGCAGATGCCCGCCCCCAGCCGGGCGTTGGACGTCGGACAGTGAGCGACGCCGGTGCCGGCCGCGGCCAGCCTGGCGATGGCGCGGTCGTCCAGGTGCACCCCGTGCGCCAGCCAGACGTCCGGGCCCAGCCAGCCGAGCGACTCCAGGTACTCGGCGGGCGTGCAGCCGAAGCGCTCGGCGCAGTACTCGTCCTCGTCGGAGGTCTCGGCCAGGTGGGTGTGCAGCCGGACGCCGCGCTCGCGAGCGAGCGCGGCGGACTCGGTGAGCAGGTCGCTGCTGACCGAGAACGGCGAGCACGGCGCGACGCCGATGCGCAGCATCGAGCCCGGCGACGGATCGTGGAACCGGTCGATGGCGGCCTGCGTGGCGGCCAGGATCGCCGCGGTGTCCTCGACCGCGCTGTCCGGCGGCAGGCCGCCGGAGCTGGCGCCCAGGTCCATGGACCCGCGGGTCGGGTGGAACCGCAGGCCCACCGAGGCGGCCGCCTCGACGGTCGCGCCGAGCACGTCGCCGCCCCCGCGCGGAAAAACGTAATGGTGATCCATCGTGGTCGTGCAGCCGCCCCGGGCCAGCCAGGCCAGGGCGGCGGTCGCGGCGGCGCGCACGGTGGCCTCGTCGATCCGGGCCCAGACCGGGTACAGCTCGGTCAGCCAGCCGAACAGGGGCGAGTCGACCGCCCGGCCCCTCGTCGCCCACTGGTAGAGGTGATCGTGGGTGTTGACCAGGCCCGGGGTGACCAGGCAGCCGCTGGCGTCGACCCGGCGGGCGGCGGCCAGGCGTTCCGGCGCCGGGCCCGGGCCGACCTCGGTGACCTGGTTCCCCTCGACGACGACGTACCCGTGCGGATGCTCCTCCCGCCGCGGGTTCATGGTCAGGACATGGCAGCCGCTGAGGACCAGGCCGGTCACGCGCGGTCCTGCCACCGGCCGGCGGCGAGCCGCACCGCGTCCAGGATCTTCTCGTAGCCCGTGCACCGGCACAGGTTGCCCGCGAGCGCCTCGCGGATCTCGGCGTCGGTCGGCTGACCGCCCCCGCGCAGCAGGTCGTGGGCGGCGATCAGCAGGCCCGGGGTGCAGAAGCCGCACTGCACGGCGCCCGCGTCGATGAACGCCTGCTGGACCGGGTGCAGGTCGTCGCCGCTGGCCAGGCCCTCGACCGTGACGATATGACGGCCCTGGGCCTGGCCGGCGCTGACCAGGCAGGCGCACACCGCGACGTCGTCCATGTACACCGTGCAGGAGCCGCATTCGCCCTGTTCACAGGCATTCTTCGAGCCGGGCAGGCCCATCCGTTCGCGCAGCACATAGAGCAGGCTCTCGCCCGCCCAGACGTCGTCCGCCTGCCGCGTCTCGCCGTTGACGACCGCTGTGATCCGCATGCGCTCAGTCCCTCTCGCCGGCCTGGTACGAGTCCCAGGCCCAGGTCAGGGTACGCCTGGCCATCACGGCGAGGCCATGGAGCCGGTAGGCGGCGGTGCCCCGGACGTCGTCGATCGGGCTGGCCGCGGCCGCGACCCGGGCGCCGAACTCGCGGACCACCGCGCCGGGCAGGCCGGCTCGCGACTCCCACAGCCCGCCCTCGTCCAGGGCGCCGACCAGGAACGCCTCGGCCGCGGCCGCCCGCCTCGGAGTAGGCGCGGCCGAGCCGATGCCGGTCCCGACCGCGCGGCGCCCGGGGTCGAGGGCGACGGCGAACGAGGCCACAGCGATCACCATCGCGTTGCGCGTGCCGATCTTGCTGAACTGCTGCGGTCCGGCCGCGGCCGGGATCAGCACGGCCGCGATCAGCTCGTCGGGCTCCAGGGCGTTCCGCTTGACGCCGGTGAAGAAGCCGTCGGCCGGGATCCTGCGGGTGCCCCGGACCGAGGCGACCTCGATCGTGGCGCCGGACGCGAGCAGCGGCGGATGGCAGTCGCCGGCCGGCGACGCCGCGCCCAGGTTGCCGCCGACCGTGCCGCGGTTGCGGATCTGCGGCGAGCCGACGGTCCTGGCCGCCAGGGCCAGGCCGGGGAGCGGGCCCGCCAGCTCGGCGATCAGCCTGGTGTAGCTGACCCCCGCGCCGAGCCGTACCCAGCCGCCCTCGGCGGACCACTCGGCGAGCTCGGCGACCCGGTTGAGGTCGAGCAGTGCGGCCGGACGGCGGGCGTCGAAGTTCAGCTCCACCATGACGTCGGTGCCGCCCGCGACCGGCAGCGCCTCCGGCCGCTCGGCCTTGACCGCCAGCGCGTCCGCCCAGCTCGTCGGCTGCAGAAAATCCACTCGCTCCTTCTCCTCGCTCTCCCGGCTCCCGGCTCTCCCGGCTCCCGGTCCTCCCGGCTCCCGGCTCTCCCGGCTGCCGGTCCTCCCGGCCTGGTCCCGCCCGTCAGGCGAACTCGCTGGCTCCGGACCAGGCCGGGCCCTCCTCGTCACCCGCGTCGTCGCGCTGAACGGCGCACTGGATCAGGCCGTAGGGACGGTCCGCCGCATGGAACACCTCGCCGGGGTTCTCGAGGCCGAACGGCGCCAGGTCGGCCAGGAAGTGATGCCGGTTCGGCGCGGACAGCCTGACCTCGGCCACGTCGTCGCGGGCCGTGAGCACTCCCTGGCCCATCTCCCACAGCGACTGCTGCAAGGCCAGGCTGTGCACGTCGGCGAACCGCTCCAGCAGGATCTGCCTGACCTGCGCGTAAGCCTGGTCCCAGCCGTCCGCGGGCGGCCAGGCCCGGTAGCGCCAGCGCGCGGCCAGCGAGGTGGCCAGGATCCGGTCGGTGGTCTCGGCCAGCGTGGTGTAGCGATCCTTCAGGAAGCCGGAGAACTCGGAGCCGGTGGTCTTCATCACGACCAGGCCGGCCAGGCCGCTGACCACCCAGGCGCGGCCGCCCTCCTCCGCGGTCACCGCCGTGGTGCGCACCTCGTCCGACGCCCGGGCGAACGTGTGCGGGTGCGGCCTGCCCGCCACGCTGACCCGCTCCCAGCGGTACTCCTCGACCTCGATCCTGGCCGCCCTGACCGGCCCGATGTCGGCCACGAAGTGGCGGGCAAGCTCCAGTGCGTAATCCTCGACCGCCCCGACGCCCTTTTCCTTGGCGTAGGCGAAGCAGGTGTTTTTCTGGCTGTCGGTCGGGAGCACGTTGGCCTGGTCGCCGCGGGCGTGCGCGGCGACGAAGTCGCCGCGCAGCAGCGTGGAGACGTTCAGGTCGCGGATCTCGTGCCGCTCGGTGTCCCGGTAGACCCGCACCACGCGGTTCTCCGCCTTGCCGTACTGATTCGGGCCGAGCACTATCGCCATGGTGTTAGCTCCCGCGGTAGGTGGAGTAGCCGAACGGGCTGAGCAGCAGCGGAACATGGTAATGGGGGGCCTGGCCGTCGACGACGAAGGTGACCGACACCTCGGGGAAGAACGCCGGGCCCGGCGGGCCGG